>NZ_JBIMJO010000022.1:0-35658 GCF_043674095.1 Streptococcus sp. A25 | reverse complement strand
CATCGTCATTCCTCCTGCTATCTTTTTCTATTATTCTACCTTATTTGATAGTAGATTTAAAACTTTGCAACAGAACCAATTTACGCATAATCAAGGTCCGACTAGCCCAAGGACAAGCCAGAGAAATATAGAGGTGGTAGCGACCAGACTCAGCCTTGAAACCAGCTTTTCCTGTCGGACCAGCCTGACCATCAGGTGTAATCCAGTTGCGAAATTGTGTGACTGTACGAACAAACTTGCCACCTGTAGACTTGGTATCATACCACTGATCTACCCATTTGCCATCTTGTAAAAGTCCCATGAATTTTCTCCCTTACTGAAAAAATGGGAAATCCAATAGGATGATTGGATTCCCTTTGTAAAAAAATATATCACTAACTAGTATTATAAACCTTTTTCAAAAAGAGTCAAGCTATATGATTTGTGATACAATAGTCCCATGAGATTAGACAAATGTATGGAGGCGGCTCAGATTGGCTCCCGCAAGCAGGTAAAAAAACTTTTCAAAGCCCAGCGGATTTGCATTGACGGACAGGTCGCAACCAGCCTAAGCCAAATTGTGGACCCAGGTCTACAGAACATTGAAGTTGTAGGCCAGAGGGTTGAACTGGAAGGCAGTCGTTATTATCTGCTTCATAAGCCTGCGGGTGTGGTTTCTGCCGTGTCCGACAAGGAGCACCAGACCGTTATTGACCTGTTTGAGCCTGAGGATCGGGCGACTGGGCTATATCCAGTGGGGCGTTTGGATAGGGACACGGAAGGCCTGGTCCTCATCACCAACAATGGACCTCTAGGCTTTCGGATGCTCCATCCCAAGCACCATGTGGACAAGACCTATTATGTAGAGGTCAATGGCCCGCTTAGCCAGGATGCGCCCACTTTCTTTGCCTCAGGCGTAACCTTTTTGGACGGCACACGCTGCCAGCCCTGTCAGCTGACGGTTGATTTTTCTTCTTTGGAACATAGCAGAGCGACCATCCAGCTGTCCGAAGGCAAGTTTCATCAGGTCAAGAAAATGTTTTTAGCCTATGGAGTCAAGGTGACTTATCTGCGACGGATCAGTTTTGGCGGCTTCGCTTTAGGAGATTTACCTCTGGGTCAATACAGAACCTTAACCCAAACAGAAATCCAACATTTACTGACCTATTTTGATTGAGGAGAAAAGTATGAATCTATACGATTTTTCAGTGAAGAAAATGGACGGCAGCCAGCAAGACCTGTCTGATTTTGCTGGTCAAGTCTTGCTGGTAGTCAATACGGCACCGGGATGTGGTCTGGCACCCCAGTATAAGGAATTGCAGGAATTGTACGAAAGCTACCAAGATGAAGGATTTGTGGTTCTAGATTTTCCCTGCAATCAGTTTGCTAATCAAGCTAGTGGAACGGACCGAGAAATTCACCAAGCTTGTAGTCTAAATTTTGGTACGACCTTCCCTCGTTTCGCAAAAATCAAGGTTAATGGTCCCGAGGCGGATCCGCTCTATCAATGGCTGAAAAAAGAAAAATCCAGCCTTTTGGGCAGGAGCATTGAATGGAATTTTACCAAATTTTTGATTGACAGACAGGGGCGGGTTGTTAAGCGCTATCTGCCGACAACTCCACCTAGCAAGTTGAAAAAGGACATCGAAAAATTGCTGAAAATAAGAGCCTAGGTCTTTCCCGGGCTCTTATTATTTATAGATATTTCCGTGCAACTTCCAAGTCGCCGTCGTAAGGAGCATGCTCTCCATTGACAATCTGGTAGGCATCGGCTCCTTTGCCTGCGATGATAACAGCATCTTTCGGGGAGCTTGTTTGACTCATGGCTGTGCGAATGGCTTCTTCCCGATTTAAGATAAAGTTGCTTGGACGGGTCATGTGGGCACGGATTTGTTCAGCAATAGCAGCTGGGTCTTCACGGTTGGGGTCATCGGCTGTCAGAATGACCTGAATCTGCGGATAGTCATTGAGCAGCAGACCGAAGTCCTTGCGGCGACTTTCTCCCTTGTTACCAGGAGCCCCAAGGATTAGGATAACTTTGCCTGTCTGGTGTTCCAAGACGACATCGATTAATTTTTTCACACTGTCGCCATTGTGGGCGTAATCTACAAAGACCTTGGCACCATTTTGCTGGGTCAGGACTTCCATACGTCCAGGGACATTGGTTTGGGCAATTCCTGTGTGAATATCCTCCAGGCTCACACCCAAACGGAGACAGGCCAGTCCTGCTGCGATGGCATTTTCTTGGTTGAAACCACCGATCAGCTGGATGTCGTAATGGCCAGCTAATTTGCCGGTCACTGTGAAGTCAAAACCTGCTGACTGGCTAATTTGGTTTTCAGAAGTTGGTCCATAAAAGTCATGATCTTTGGAGCTGACTTGCTCTTTCACGACTTCAAAATGGTCCATTCCAGCATTGACAATGACTGCTCTGCTATTGTCCATCAAAAGACGCTTGTGATAGAAATAGTCCTCAAAAGTCGGATGTTCAATGGGGCCGATGTGGTCGGGGCTGATGTTGAGAAAAACGCCGACATCAAAGGTCAGCCCGTAAACCCGCTTGACCAGATAGGCCTGGCTGGACACCTCCATAATCAAGTGGCTCATGCCGTTCTTGACCGCCTCCGCCATCATGGCAAAGAGGTCCAGGCTTTCAGGCGTGGTCAGGGTGGACTTGAAGAAGGTTTTTCCGTCCAGCGTGGTGTTCATGGTCGAAAGCATGGCAGGCTTGTGGTTGATTTTAAGAATGTTAAAAGCAAAATAAGCCGCCGTTGTCTTGCCCTTGGTGCCGGTGAAGGCCAGGAGTTTGAGATTTTTCTGGGGATGACCATGAAATTCCATAGCAATCAGGCTCATGGCCTGCTTGATGTCATGGACGATGATGGCAGGAATGCTGACTTCGTAGTCGATTTCAGACACGTAAAAAGCCAGCCCAGCCTCGATAGCCTTTTCCAGAAATTCCTTCTTAAAGGCCAAACCCTTGGCAAAAAAGAGGGTCGTTGGGCTAACAGTGCGGCTGTCATAGCTGAGAGCGTCAAACTGGACATCCGTCCAAGTGCTATCAATCTGATTATTTTGTTTGATCTGGCGGAAGTTGTTATCCGCTTTTAAGATGTCTACTACACGTTCAATTTTTATCATGTTTCTATTGTAAACCTATCGAGGATATTTGACAAGTCAGGACAAGAAAACCCTCTCGGAAATGCACGAGAGGGCAAGTAACTAGGCAATGAATTCTAACCAGAATCCCAAGAAGACGATTCCGACACAAAGATAAATCAACCAATCCTTTTTCAGATTGCCCTTCTTGGAAAAGAAGGATTGGTAGAGAGTGAAAGGAATCAAAATCGGTTGTAAGTATATCCACCAGTTATATTCATTGTCCAAAATAGCTCCCAAACTATATAGTATCAAGCAAATGGCCATGTAAAAATCCAGGCTGCGGTAAAACTGTTTGTTAAACTGTTTGAACATCCTAGTAGCCCCTATATATCACGATAGCACCAAGCCACAGAAGTAGCAAGGCAATGACAAGCCAAATGGTTCTGGTTTTCGAAAAGCGATGCTTGGGCTTGAAAAAGGCCCGATAAGCATGAATGAGCAGAGTCAGAGATAAAAACAGATTTAAAGGCAGGTACTGACTTTCCGGGTAACTAAGCCAGATATGTCCAATCTGAATCATCCAGAAAATCAACCAATAAAACTCCGAATAGCGATAAAAATCTTTTTGGAATGTCATAGGAACCTCCTTTGAAAGCTCTTTCACAAGTATAGTATATCAATTCTTAAGGATGTTGTCTAGGATTTTTATGTAAATGTTCACAGGGTGTTATAGCTAAAAACTATAAGAAAGCTCTAGTTTTTCCTATAGGAAATCTTCGGTTTCTTTCTCAAAAATAAGCCAATTTCTGCTAGACTAGTAGATATAGAAACGAGGTAGAGAAGATGACAGAATTAAAAATAGATACGATTTTGGTCCGGACGGGCATAAATAGTGACGAGAAGTCGGGAGCACTCATATCGCCTATCCACCTTTCGACTACCTACCAGCATCCGGAGTTCGGCCAGTCCACAGGTTTTGATTATACCCGCACCAAAAATCCGACCCGTGCTAGTTTGGAAAAAACTCTGGCAGCGATAGAGAAGGCGGACTATGCCCTGGTGACCAGCTCAGGAATGGCGGCTCTGGTCTTGCTTTTCAACGGCTTTCCAGTCGGCAGTAGAATTGTGGCAGCGCGTGATCTCTACGGCGGTTCTTTCCGCTGGTTTAACGAGCAGGAGAGCCTGGGGCGTTTCAGCTTTACCTATGCCAATAGCGAAGAGGATCTACTAGCGGCCATTGGCGACCAGACCGACTACGTTTTCCTTGAGACACCGACCAACCCGCTCATGGTGGAGTTTGACATTGCTAAGGTTTCGGCTGTCGCCCATGCCAAAGGTGCCAAGGTCATTGTCGATAATACCTTTTACAGTCCGATTTATCAAAATCCTCTGACGCTGGGTGCTGA
This sequence comes from Streptococcus sp. A25, assembly GCF_043674095.1. Lineage (NCBI taxonomy): Bacteria > Bacillati > Bacillota > Bacilli > Lactobacillales > Streptococcaceae > Streptococcus > Streptococcus sp. A25. The sequence goes on along the minus strand of NZ_JBIMJO010000022.1, from coordinate 31,171 downwards.
CGTGGTCCTGCATTCTGCGACCAAGTATCTGTCTGGTCACAATGATGTCTTGGCTGGAGTTCTCATGACCAATGACCAGGCTATTTACGACAAGCTCTTCTATGACCAAAATACGACTGGTCCAACCCTGTCGCCGCTGGATGCCTACCTGCTCATGCGTGGTCTCAAAACCCTGTCGATCCGCATGGAACGTGCGACTCAGAATGCTCAGAAGATTGTGGCTTATTTGGAGAATAGCCCAGCAGTTACGCAGGTTTACTATACCGGCAAGGGTGGCATGATTTCTGTTAAGGTTGCAGATGAGGCGACAATTTCCCACATTCTCAACAGCCTTGAGATTTTTACCTTTGCGGAAAGTTTGGGTGGGGTGGAAAGTTTGATTACCTATCCAGCGACCCAGACCCATGCTGATATTCCAGCAGAAACCCGTCATTCCTATGGTCTGACAGACGATTTACTCCGTCTATCTATTGGAATTGAGGATGCGGATGATTTGATTGCTGATTTGAAACAAGCCTTGGAGGGATCAGATGACTAGCTATGATTTTACCAGCCGGCCCAACCGATTGGGCCAACATGCAGAAAAATGGCGTAAGGTGGAAGAGGATGCAGACCTCTTGCCACTGTGGATTGCGGACATGGATTTTGAGCCTTTACCAGAAATCCGCCAAGCCATCCGTGACTATGCTGACCAGCACATTTTTGGCTATCCCTATGCCAGCGAGGGGCTTTATCAGTCCATTATTGATTGGGAAAGAAACCAGCATGGCTACGAGATTGAGCGCGATAGCATTCTCTTGGTCGAAGGAGTTGTACCAGCTTTGACTATTGCCATTCAGGCCTTTACCAAGGAAGGTGATGCAGTCCTCATCAACACCCCTGTCTATCCTCCCTTTGCGCGGTCTATCAAGCTCAACAACCGTCACTTGGTGACTAATTCTCTTGTCAAGTCAGACGGAATTTTTACCATCGATTTGGAAAAATTAGAAAAAGACATCCTCGAAAATGAGGTCAAGATTTATATTTTTTGTAATCCACACAACCCCGGTGGCCGTGTGTGGACCAAGGAAGAAGTGGCTGCTGTTGGCCAGCTATGCCAGAAACATGGCGTCCTTCTGGTTTCAGATGAAATCCACCAGGATTTAGCTCTCTTTGGCAATCAGCACCAGTCCTTCAATACAGTTGATGACCGATTCAAGGAATTTTCGATTGTTCTATCGTCTGCGACTAAGACTTTCAATATTGCAGGCACCAAAAATAGCTTTGCCATTATTGAAAATCCAGACCTGCGGAAGATTTTTGCCAAACGTCAATTGGCCAATAACCAGCATGAAATTCCTGCTATCGGCTTGATTACCACCGAAACAGCCTTCCGTTACGGTGCCGATTGGTTGGCAGAATTGAAAAAAGTCATCGAAACAAATGTTGATTTTACAGTGGATTATCTGGAAACCCATACCAGGATTCAGGTCATGAAACCACAGGGGACTTATTTAATTTGGCTAGATTTTTCAGCTTACGGCCTGAGTCAGGCTGACCTTATGGAAAAATTAGAAAAAGAGGCTAAAGTCCTCCTCAATAATGGTCTGGTCTTCGGCAGCGACGGTAAGCAGCATGCACGATTAAATGTCGCAGCACCTTTTGATACTATCAAAGAAGCCAGTGAGCGGATTGCAAGGGTTTTTGGGAAGTGAGGCTAGTTTAGCTTGAACGATAAAAGAGAAGAAAAAACAGAAAAAGAAAAGATGCTGGCGGGGCAGATGTACAATGCAGCAGATAGTGAATTGGTAGCCTTGCGGCAGCAGGCCAGAGTTTACCGCCAGGCCTTTAATGCTGCAGAGTTGGACAGCTCCAAACGAACAGAAATTGCCAAGCAATGGCTGGGAACAACGGGAGAGCGGATTTACATCGAAGCACCCCTGACCTTGGACTATGGTTGCAATATCCACGTCGGAGAAGATTTTTATGCTAATTTCAACTGGACTGTTTTGGATACTTGCCCTGTGACCATCGGAAATAATGCTATGTTGGGACCAAATGTTCAGTTTTACACAGCCCTTCATCCGCTCAAGGCAGAGGAACGCATTGCTGGACCTGAATATGGAGCGCCGATTGAGATTGGTGATAATGTCTGGATTGGTGGGGGTGCTATTATCTTGGCTGGCGTGACCTTGGGTGACAACGTCGTGGTCGGAGCGGGTTCTGTCGTGACCAAATCTTTCGGAGACAATGTTGTACTGGCTGGCAATCCGGCCCGTGTTATTAAGACCATTGACTAGATAAAAAGTATTCTCAACTACAGTGATGACCTTCTTCTAAAATGAAAAAATGATTTCTATCTGGTTTTGGCAAGCCCTTGTTTTGGTAGAAGGTGTAGTTCCGGCTCTATCCATCGCAGTTCAAGCTTTTACAGCTGAGGGGGATGCAATTATGATCAATACTCCAGTATATCCCCCTTTTGCCCGTACCGTTCGACTCAATCATCGACGGTTGATTAGTCAGCCTCTTTGTGTAGAAAATGACCAATTTACTCTTGATTTTCAGGCTTTGGAGCAAAAGATTGTTGAAGAGGGTGTCAAACTCTATATCTTTTGCAATCCCCACAATCCAGGTGGCAGAGTTTGGAGTCATCAGGAACTACAAGAGCTCGGTGCTATCTGTCAGAAGCATGGAGTCATATTAGTCTCTGATGAAATCCATCAGGACCTAACCCTTTTTGGACATGAGCACCATTCCTTCAATACGGTTTCCCCTAACCATAAGGAATTTTCGGTCATTTTGTCTTCTGCAACCAAGACTTTTAATATAGCGGGAACAAAGAACAGCTCTGCCATTATTGAAAATCCTCAGTTGCGTAAAGCTTTTACCAAGAGACAATTGGCCAATAACCAACATGAAATCCCTAGCCTAGGCTTGATTACCACGGAAGTTGCCTACCGACACGGAAAACCTTGGTTGGCCGCCTTAAAACCAGTTTTGGAAGAAAATATCTTGTTGGTCCTAGAAGAATTGAGTAAAAATACACTCATAAAGGTCCTTAAGCCACAAGGAACCTACCTGATTTGGCTGGATTTTTCAGCCTATGGATTCAGCCACCACGAGCTAGCAGAGAAATTGTTGGAAGAAGCACAACTGCATTTGAATGATGGATTGACCTTTGGAAAAGAAGGGGAAAAGCATTTCCGATTGAACGCAGCAACACCACCATTTGTCATCAAGGAAGCTTGCCGGAGACTGGTGGACGTGTTTGGGTAACTAAGAAATATTGAAAAATTCAATGTAGACCAAGCATTTTCTGGCCAAACAAATAATAACAGAAATATTTTTGGTGTGAATGTTAGTCTAGTCCATGAATGAAAATTTGTTTTTCAATTTTCCAGATTGCAATAAAAATAGAAAAAGGAAGAGCTAGGCTATTCCTTTTTTTGTTGTTTTCGATAGTCAGTAGGACTCATATGAAAGTAATTCTTAAAGGCTGTGCTGAAAGTCAGGGGGTCATAGTAGCCGACAGAATTAGCAATCTCCGTAATGGTTCGTTCGGGATCTTCTAAGAGTTGGCAGCTTCGATTCATTTTTACCTGAAGAATGTAGTCTTTGATGGCGTAGCCAGTTTCCTGTTTGAAAATTTTATAGAGATAACTTCGACTTAGAGCGAGCTGATCTGCAATTTCTGTCACCTTAATCGGTAGAGCGTAGTGACTGTGAATCAGCTTAATAGCATGGTGAACATAGCTTTTGGCAAGAGTACCGGCCTCTTTCAGTTGTTGATTGGGAAATTCTGCAACAAGGTAGGCAAGTAATTGATGAAGATGGCCGACCAGGATGTGCTCTGCCACCATTGGTAAGGGGTGTTTGTCTGTTTTGGTAATGTCTATCATTTTTTGTAAAATGGGGGACTGGAGGCTGGAATGCAGATAAAATTTTTCCAATAAGCGACTATGTTCAAGAATTGACTCAGCTTTTGACCCGCTAAAACCAACCCAAATATAAGTCCAAGGGTCTTGTCCATCTGCTTGGTAGAAGATGGCCTTGTTTTTAGGGAGGATAAACAAGTCGCCCGCAGCCAATTCAGTCGTTTCTCCGAGAATGCTAATTTTCCCCTTGCCCTCAGTGATAAAATGGAGGACATAATTATCTCGAATGGTTGGGCCAAAAGAATAGTTTTTATCACATTGTTCCGCACCGTAATGGTCGATATTTAGGTCAAAGTTATGGCTGTCTAGTTCATTGTAGCTATTTAGAATGTTCATAAGCTCTTCTCCTTAGGAAACATTATACCATATTCTAACAACAAAACCCTATTTTGTAAAACGCTTACATTTGTTAGAATAATTCATGTAATACAGATAGGAGCTGACAGTATGATTCAATACATAGAAGAACATGGCCTATTTCACATGAAAACAAGAGAATTTTCCTACGTGATAGAGGTGCTAGAAACAGGCGATCTAGTTCATCGTTATTTTGGGAAAAAAATCGAAAAATTTAGCGATGGAAACAAAATAACATATTTGGACCGAGCCTTCTCGCCTAGTCCAATTACTGGAAATCGGACCTACTCACTGGACACCTTGTCCTTGGAATATTCCAGCAATGGGCTAGGAGACTTTCGGACAGCCTCTATTGATGTGCGAAATGAAATCGGCATTGCCTTGGATTTGAAGTACAAGCAACACCGGATTTATCAAGGCAAGCCCTTGCTAGATGGTTTACCAGCTAGCTTTGCTTCTGAAGAGGAAGTGGAGAGTTTAGAAATTGACCTCTATGATTCTCTAGCAGATGTGACAGTGACCTTGCAGTATGCGGTTTTCGAAGAAAGTAACTATCTTGCACGCTCGGCTCGTATCCAAGCAGGTCGCTATCCCTCTAAGTTGGAAAAAGCCTTGTCCTTCACCTTGGATATGCCCCATAAGGACTTTGTCATCCATAGTTTGACAGGTCGCTATGCTTATGAAAAAGAGTGGACGAAAACGCCGATTACGAGTGGTACCTACTCTATTGGAAGCATTCGAGGGGCTTCAAGTCACTCGCGGACTCCATTCTTAGCCTTGGCGGCTCCAACTGCTACAGAAGATAATGGCGAAGTTTATACCGCCCAACTAGTCTATAGTGGAAACTTCACTGGTTTTGTGGAGACAACTGCTTTGGAAACAGTCCGTTGGGGCATGGGAATCAATGATACTAGCTTCAGCTGGAATTTGGCTTCCGGAGAAAGTTTTCAGACACCTGAGGTCCTCCTGTCCTTTACGGATAAAGGTTTTACAGGTATGACTCAGGATAGTCATGACTTCATCAAAAAACACTTGATTCGTTCTCAATTTGTCAATCAAGAACGACCGATTCTCATCAATAACTGGGAAGGAACCTACTTTGATTTTACAGAAGAGAAGATTCTTTCCATGGCCAGATTGGCCAGTCAGGCAGGCATTGAGTTATTTGTGCTTGATGATGGCTGGTTTGGAAAACGGAACAATGACGAGTCTTCCTTGGGAGATTGGATTGTCAACACAGACAAACTTCCGAATGGTTTAGCAGGTCTAGCAGATTCGATTCGGGCCTTAGGGATGAAATTTGGTCTTTGGTTTGAGCCAGAGATGATTTCCATAGATAGTGACCTCTATAGGCAACATCCAGATTGGGCTATTCATATTGATGGACGCGCACCAATTTACAGTCGAGAGCAGTTGGTACTGGATTTGTCCAAACCAGAAGTTTGTGACTACATTATCCAAGCTGTATCCGATGTACTGAAATCTGCCAAAATCGATTATGTCAAGTGGGATATGAACCGCAATATCACCAGTATGTCTCAAGAATTTGCCAATGCTGTTTCTTACGAATTCCATCATCGCTATATGTTGGGGCTGTACCGAGTATTAGAAACTCTGACCAGTCGCTTCCCAGATATTCTCTTTGAATCCTGTTCAGGAGGTGGCGGTCGAAATGACTTGGGGCTGCTTTACTATATGCCACAGGCTTGGGCTAGTGACAATACAGACGCGATTGGACGCCTCTCAATTCAGGAAGGTACGGCCTTGCTCTACCCAACCTCTTCAATGGGTGCCCATGTATCAGCAGTTCCTAACCATCAAGTCGGTCGAATTACATCCTTGAAAACCCGAGGAAATGTGGCTATGATGGGCGGAGCCTTTGGTTACGAGTTAGATGTTACCCAACTGTCACCGGAAGAATTAGCAACTCTTACTGAACAGGTTGAAACCTTTAAGCAGATTCGCTCAACAGTCCAGTTTGGTGACCTCTATCGTTTGAAAAAAACGGCAAATACCTGGGCAGCCAACTATGTTGATGCAGATAAGAGTCAGGCTGTTTTGACTTTCGTAAAAATACTAGCTCAACCAGAAGCTCCTCTGTGGCAGGTGAGATTGAAGGGGCTGGACCCAGAAGCCTGCTATCACTGTCCACAGTTGGAAACGAGTTTCTATGGAGATGAGCTCATGAACATCGGCTTAACCATGCCCCATGTTCAAGAAGATTATTTTAGTATACAATATATTTTTAACAAAATCTAGGAGGATTTTATTATGAAAATGAGAAGATTTCTCAAATGTGCGTCGGTTTGTGCTTTTGCAAGCTTCCTTGTAGCCTGCGGAAATTCTAGCAGCAGCGACAAGGTAGAAATTGAATTTTTCTCGCAAAAGCCTGAAATGCAAGCAACCTTGCAGGAAATTATTGATGACTTTGAGAAAGAGAATCCAGATATTGAAGTTAAGTTTTCAAATGTGCCAGACGCAGGAACTGTTTTGAAAACACGGATGGCCAATGATGAAGCACCAGATGTTATCAATATCTACCCTCAAAATGCAGATTTCAAAGAGTATGCAGCAGATGGCCGTTTCCTTGAAATTGGTGATGATGCAGGTCTTAGTCATTTGAAAGATGGGGCAGTAACACCTTATCTTGTAAATGATACAAACTACACTCTTCCATTGACTGCCAATGCCTATGGTATCTACTACAACAAAGATAAATTTGAAGAACTTGGTTTGGAAGTACCAACTACCTATGCAGAATTTGTTGCTTTGGTAGACAAAGTTAAGGCTGATGGCAGTGTGGCACCATTTGCCCTTTCTCTAAATGATGCCTGGTCGCTCAATGGTTACCACCAATTAGCTTGGGTAACAGTTGCAGGTGGATTTGATGGCGCAGAAGATATTCTAATCCGTAGTGCCAAAGGCGCAATTCAAGATGATGCGACTACAAAAGCAGTTCTAGAACGCTTGCAACTGTTGACAGATAATGGACAAAAAGGGGCAACAGGAGCCCTCTATGCAGACGCAGTCGCAAGCTTTGCAGCGGGTGATGCACTCATGCTTCCACAAGGTACATGGGCAGCTACAGCTGTAAACCAACAAGAACCAGAATTTGAATACGGTATGTTTACATTCCCTGGTGATAAAGAAGGTGGCGACTATACCATCGGTGCAGCTGACCTTGCTCTATCAATTTCAGCAGATACAGAGCACCCAGAAGAGTCTAAAAAATTCCTAGAATACCTCTCTCGTCCAGAAGTTATCCAGAAATACTATGATGTAGATGGCTCACCAACTTCTGTAGAAGGCGTTGAAACAGAAGGCAAGTTTGAAGAAACTGCTGGAGTGACACAATATGCCTTCACTGATAAACACGTAGTTTGGTTGCAATCTGAATGGGAATCAGAGGAAGAATTCTGGAATATTACAGTAGAAGCAGTGAAAAATCCAAATTCAGGCGAACTTGTGAAGAAACTAAATGCATTCTTTGATCCGATGAAAAAATAATTCAAGAAAACTATAAGGAGGGCTAGAACAGCCTAGCTCTTCATTATAGTTGCTTAGGGTCAGTTTGAATACCCCCTAACCACTCCATTCAAACTGTCCCTAAGCAACTATACATTATAGAAAAAAGGAGTATCATGATGAATCAAAAAGGTTTTATTGCCAAATATTGGCCCTATCTATTTGTTGCCATACCAATTGGTCTACAGTTAATCTTTTTCTTCTATCCCTTATTAACGGGAATCTATTATAGTCTGACGGATTGGAATGGATTGACATCAGATTTCAGCTTGATTGGTATTCAAAACTATCTAGATATCTTGAAGAATCCTGATTTTTATACGTCTATGACTTTTACCATTATCTTCACCATTGGTTTGGTCGTCGGAGAAATTGTTATAGGGATTTGGTTGGCTAGTCTCCTTAATCGTAAGATCAAAGCTGTTGGATTCTTTAGAACCTGGTATTTCTTCCCAGCAGTTCTTTCAACCGTTACTTTAGGATTGATTTTTGTCCAATTGTTCAACTATGGTTTCACACAAATTGGAGAAATCCTACATATTGATTGGTTGATGGAAAACTTGTTGGTACAGGAGAATACTGTTATTCCAGCAGTGATTTTTGTGGCTCTCTGGCAAGGGCTGGCGATGCCAGTCATTATCTTCTTGTCTGGTTTACAAAGTATTCCAGAAGATGTGAAAGAAGCAGCTGCAATTGATGGTGCAACACGCTCTCAACAATTCTTCAATATTGAACTTCCATTCTTATTACCATCTATCAGTATGGTTTTCATCTTGGCAATGAAGTCAGGTTTGACAGCATTTGACCTTATCTTTGCACTGACAAGTGGTGGCCCAGACGGCAAAACAGAATCCTTGGGTTTACTCGTTTACAACTATGCCTTTGTAGATAATAAATTCTCTTATGCCAATGCTTTGGCTGTAGTACTCTTCATCTTCATTATTGTCATCTCATTAATTCAGATGAGAATTTCGAAGAAATTTGAAATTTAGGAGGACAGACATGAATACTCAAAAACAGAAAAATTGGTGGGTCTATCTCGTGCTCTTCAGCGGTATTCTCTTTATGTTTATTCCGCTACTTGTAACGATTATTAGCTCATTCAAACCAACCAAGGAAATCACGAGCAACTTCTTTGGTCTTCCTGAAAATTTCACCTTAAATAACTACGAACGCTTGTTTAATGATGGGATTGTACAATATTTTGGCAATTCTGCTTTGATTACGATTGTAGCTGTTGGCTTGATTCTACTTGTTATTCCAATGGCAGCTTTCGCCGTAGCCCGTCAAATGAAACGCCAGACAGTGTTTAACTTTATCTACTTTTTCTTGATTATTGGGATTTTTGTACCTTTCCAAGTGATTATGCTCCCAATGACCAAATTAATGTCAAGCCTTGGTTTGAACAATATTGTCGGTTTGATTATTCTATATTTGACCTATGCAGTTCCTCAGGCCCTCTTCCTCTATGTCGGCTATATTAAGACCATTGTTCCTGAAGAAATGGATGAGGCGGCAGCTATTGATGGCTGTGATAAATTTACTATGTATTGGAAAATTATTTTCCCTCTCATGAAACCTATGCATGCAACCGTTTTGATTATCAATGCCCTCTGGGTCTGGAACGATTTCCTCTTACCTTTACTAGTATTGAACCGTGATCAAAGCATGTGGACTTTACCTCTTTTCCAATACAATTACCAAGGTATGTATTTTAGTGACTATGGTCCATCATTTGCATCCTATGTGGTGGGGATTATCCCAATCTTATTGGTATACCTTGTCTTCCAGAAACATATCATTTCAGGTATGACAAGTGGTTCTGTCAAATAATTACAAAGGTTGGCTTGTTCAACCTTTTCTAAAAAATAAAAAAGAAAAGGCTTACAAAGGAGAATATCGATGAAAATTAAAAACCAAGCTATGTTGATTACCTATTCTGATAGTTTAGGCAAGAATCTCAAGGATTTGAAAAAAGTTCTTGAGGGACCATTAAAGGATGTTGTGGGAGGTATCCATATTCTGCCGTTCTTCCCATCATCAGGTGACCGTGGGTTTGCGCCAATGGATTATACAAAGGTAGACCCTGCATTTGGAGACTGGTCAGATATTGAAGCATTGAGTAAGGACTACTATCTGATGTTCGATTTTATGATTAATCATATCTCGGCAAAATCTCCATATTTCCTTGATTTTCTTGAAAAGAAAGATGAATCAGCTTATGCGGATTTGTTCATTCGCTATAAAAACTTTTGGCCAAATGGTGAGCCAACGCAAGAAGATGTTGATTTGATCTATAAGCGTAAACCTCGTGCTCCATATCGTATTGCAACATTTGCTGATGGTAGCGAGGAGAAGGTTTGGTGTACATTTGATGAGCAACAGATTGACTTGGATGTGACTACAGAGACAACACGCCGTTTCATCCAAGAAAATTTGGAACAGTTGGCAGAACATGGTGCTTCGATCATTCGTTTGGACGCCTTTGCTTATGCCAATAAAAAAATAGGAACCAACTGTTTCTTTGTGGAGCCTGATATTTGGGAAATGCTCCATTTTCCACGTCAGTTATTAGCACCAAAAGATGTAGAAATCTTACCAGAAATTCATGAGCACTACACCATTCAGCAAAAGATTGCGGAACAGGATTATTATGTTTATGACTTTGCCTTGCCAATGTTGGTTCTCCACGCTTTGTATTCTGGTCATGTCAATCGTCTGGTACACTGGATGGAGATTTGCCCTCGCAAGCAATTTACAACCCTTGATACACATGATGGAATCGGTGTTGTGGACGTTAAGGATTTGCTGACGGATGAGGAGACAGAGGAAACGCGTGAAGCCTTGTATGCACAAGGTGCAAATGTCAAGAAAATTTATAGCACTGAAGCTTACAATAATTTGGATATTTATCAGATTAACTGTACTTATTATTCTGCCCTTGGCAATAACGATCAAGCTTACCTATTAGCGCGTGTTCTTCAATGTTTTGCACCAGGTATTCCACAGATTTACTATGTTGGTTTACTTGCAGGTGAGAATGATATTGAACTTTTAGAATCAACTAAGGAAGGCCGCAATATCAATCGCCATTACTATGATTTGGAAGAAATTGAGCAGGAAGTACAACGGCCAGTTGTACAATCCTTGTTCAAACTCCTTAAATTCCGCAATACAAGTCCAGCTTTCGACGGAGAGTTCTCTGTTAAGATGGTAAATGAAAATACTTTAGAAATTTTCTGGGATAATAAAGATGCTGGCGTATCAGCGCGTTTAACTACTAATCTGAAAGAAAAAACCTTTGAAATTGTTGAAATAGAAGAGGGCAAAATTACCACAATTGAGTTATAATATGATTATATAGAAAGAGGGAGTTCCCCTTTTTCTTGCGTAAATAAGATTGTACAGAAAGGATCAATCAAATGCCAGAAATACAAAAGACAGATTGGTGGAAGAAGTCCGTCATTTACCAAATTTACCCTCGTAGTTTTCAAGATTCAAATGGAGATGGAGTAGGGGATATTCGAGGGATTATCAGCCGACTAGATTATCTTCACGAGCTTGGAATTGATGCTATTTGGCTTAGTCCTGTTTATCAGTCCCCCATGGATGACAATGGATACGACATCAGCGACTACCAAGGAATTGCTCCAGAATTTGGGACCATGGAAGATATGGAAGAGCTGATTGCAGAAGGCCATAAGCGCAATATCAAAATAATCATGGATTTGGTGCTCAACCATACCTCGGATGAACATTTCTGGTTTCAAGAAGCCCTCAAAGGACCAGATAATCCCTATTATGACTATTATGTTTGGGCTGATGAACCGAATGAATTACGCTCGACCTTCTCAGGCTCTGCTTGGGAATACGTTCCACATCTGAACAAATATTATCTCCACCAATTCTCTGTTAAGCAACCGGATTTGAACTGGAAAAATCCTGCTCTGAAACAAGAAATCTGGGATATGATCAATTTTTGGATTGAAAAAGGTGTCGGCGGTTTCAGGTTAGATGTGATTGATTTGATTGGAAAAGAACCGGAAAAATTAATTACAGCCGATGGACCGACTCTCCATCCTCTTATTCAGGAATTAAATGAGAAAACCTTTGGTGCTTACGACTTAGTGACTGTTGGGGAAACCTGGAGTGCCAATCCAGAAAATGCTCAGTTATATTCGCATCCTGACAGAAAAGAATTTTCGATGATTTTTCAATTTGAACATGTCGGACTTGATCAGCAGGAAGGGAAAGAAAAGTGGGATTTGGCACCGCTAGATCCAGCACGTTTGCATAGGGTTCTATCCAAATGGCAGACTGAACTGGTTGGTAAAGGCTGGAACTCGCTTTTCTGGAATAACCACGATTTACCTCGTGCCATTTCTCGCTTCGGTGATGATCGACCTGCATTTCGTGAACTAAGTGGTAAAATGTTGGCTATTTATCTTCATTTTATGTCAGGGACACCTTATATCTACCAAGGTGAGGAAATTGGTATGATTAATACGCCAATTACAGATATTAGCCAAGCGGATGATATCGAAACACGTCGCATGTATGCGGAACGGATTGAAAATGGCTTCACCAAGGAGGAATTGATCACTTCTATAAATGCCAAAGGTCGAGATAATGCTCGCCGTCCAATGCAATGGACAGGAGCAGAAGGAGCGGGCTTCAGTACAGGTCAATCCTGGCTGGCTTTGGGAGATACTGTCAAAGACATCAACGTTGAAAAAGCACTTGCAGACAAACAATCGCTTTTCTATACCTATCAAAAATTGATCGCTCTTCGGAAAGAGTATCCTTGTATGTCTGAAGGAAAATATGAAGTGATGGAGACTGGAAATAGCTTGGTAATGGCCTACCGTAAATATGATGATCAGGATGATTTCATCATTCTGGTAAATTTCACCAGTGATGAGCAAGCCTTCGAAGTATCGAGCGTGGGATATTCCTTGTTTATGCATAACTACGATGAAGCAGCATTTTTGGATAGACAAATATTAAGACCATATGAGGCAATCGTTCTCAAAAAATAAATTCCTTTTCTTTTCCCATGCTTTTTTCATGATTTTTTGGTAAAATGGAAAAAACAAAAAAGAGAGGTTTTATCATCATGGGTAAATTCCAAGTCATTTCACACCCACTCATTCAGCATAAGTTGTCAATCCTTCGTCGGACATCGACTTCTACTAAGGATTTTCGTGAGTTGGTAAATGAAATCGCAATGCTAATGGGTTACGAAGTTTTGCGTGACTTGCCACTGGAAGATGTGGAGATTGAAACGCCAATCACTAAAACAGTTCAGAAACAAATTGCAGGTAAAAAATTAGCTATCGTACCAATTCTTCGTGCAGGAGTAGGTATGGTTGACGGTTTGCTTAGCCTTGTGCCGGCTGCAAAGGTTGGTCATATTGGTATGTACCGTGATGAAGAGACACTTCAACCAGTCGAGTACCTCGTAAAATTACCTGAAGACATTGACCAACGCCATATTTTGGTAGTTGATCCAATGTTGGCGACAGGTGGTTCAGCTATCCTTGCAGTGGATTCGTTGAAAAAACGTGGCGCTTCAAATATCAAATTTGTTGCCCTTGTTTCAGCTCCAGAAGGTGTCAAAGCTCTTCAAGAAGCACATCCAGATATTGATATCTACACAGCAGCCTTGGATGAAAAACTCAATGAAAAAGGCTACATTGTTCCAGGTCTTGGTGATGCTGGGGACCGTTTGTTCGGTACAAAATAATGTCTTTGAGAAATCAGCTTTGCTGGTTTCTTTTTTTCAAATGTGAAAATCGTGTTTTTTATTTGACCAATTTTGACTAATTCTATATAATGGGTTCATACTTGTTATTGAAATGAAGGAGGATTCGTATGATTCCAGTAGTTATTGAACAAACTAGTCGTGGTGAACGTTCTTATGATATTTACTCACGCCTGTTGAAAGACCGTATTATCATGTTGACAGGACCAGTTGAGGATAACATGGCAAACTCAATCATTGCCCAATTGCTTTTCCTTGATGCCCAAGATCCGACTAAGGATATTTATCTTTATGTCAATACGCCAGGAGGTTCTGTGTCAGCAGGTCTTGCCATTGTAGATACGATGAATTTCATTAAAGCTGATGTGCAAACCATTGTTATGGGAACAGCGGCCAGCATGGGTACAATTATCGCTTCAAGCGGTGCCAAGGGCAAACGTTTCATGTTGCCAAATGCGGAATACATGATTCACCAACCAATGGGTGGAACTGGTGGCGGTACACAGCAAACGGATATGGCCATTGCAGCGGAACACTTGCTTAAAACCCGTAACAAATTAGAAAAAATCTTGGCTGATAATTCAGGAAAAACAGTGAAGCAAATCCACAAGGATGCAGAACGCGATTACTGGATGACAGCAGAAGAAACGCTAGCTTACGGATTTATTGACCAAATTATGGACAATACGAAAGCAAAATAACTGTATAATTTGAAAGAGGTGATTGATTCATCTCTTTTTTATTTGAACATACTCTAGCTTTTCATTTTTATATTAAAATTGTATAATAAACAGAGAGCTATTTAAGAGGAGAAATCATGTTTGAGAAACAGTTACGGACAAGTTTAACGATTTATTTACACTACAATCGAGATGCACGGAAACTCAGTCATTATGGTGATATGATTTACCATTCTAAACGGTTACGCTATGTCTCTATATACATCAATCAAGACCAACAGGAAGAAATTATCTCTAAACTAAAGAAGGAAAAGTTTGTCAAAAAAGTAGTTCCTTCTTACATAAAAGAAATTGACCAAAATTTTGTAGGTAATTTGTGGCGAGAAGAAGAGACAACACTGTAAAGATTTGAACAGGCTAACAGGCCTGTTTTTACTTTTTTAAAAATTTTTTCTTTTTTTGTTGACAATTTTCTGATAATTCAGTATATTAGATACATCGCAAAATTTAAGAAAGATTTAAGGAGTTTTCATGAAAACAAGAAAATTTGCAGTAGCTCTTGCTACATTTGCATCTGCAGCATTACTTGCAGCATGTGGTACTGTTTCAACAACTAATTCTGCAGCAACTGGTTCAAGTGTTGGTGATACATTTAAAATTGGTTACAACTTAGAGTTGTCAGGTGCTGTATCTTCATACGGACAAACTGAAGAAAAAGGTGCTAACTTGGCTGTGAAAGAAATCAATGCAGCAGGTGGTATTGATGGGAAGCAAATTGAAGTTGTTACAAAAGACAACAAGTCTGAAACAGCAGAAGCAGCTTCTGTTGCTACTAGCTTGGCAAGTGAAGGTGTAAACCTTGTCATTGGACCTGCAACATCTGGTGCTTCAGCAGCATCTATCCCTGCATTAACTTCAGCTGGTATTCCAATGATCTCACCTTCAGGTACGCAAACAAACCTTGTAGTAAATGACAAAGGTGAAGTTCAAGATTATTTCTTCCGTGCAACATTTACTGATGGATACCAAGGTCAAATTATGGCTAAGTATGCGACAGAAAACATGTCAGCTAAGAAAGTTGTTCTTTACTATGACAACTCTTCTGACTATGGTAAGGGTGTAGCAGAAGCTTTCAAGAAAGCTTACACTGGTGAGATTGTTTCTGAAATCACATTTGCTTCAGGAGATAAAGACTTCCAAGCAGCTTTGACTAAATTGAAAGATGCTGAGTTTGATGCCATCATCATGCCTGGTTACTACAACGAAACAGGTACAATTGTGAAACAAGCTCGTGGACTTGGCTTGAATCAACCAATTCTTGGTTCTGACGGTTTCGATTCACCACAATTCACTGAATTGGCAACAGCTTCAGCAGCTTCAAACGTTTACTACCTTTCAGCTTTCGTAACTTCAGCAAGCGATAAAGCTAAAGCATTCTACGATGCATATAAGAAAGAATACAATGAAGAGCCTTCAATGTTCTCAGCATTGGCGTATGACTCAGTTTACATGACAGCTAAAGCAGCAGAAGGTGCAGCAGATTCAAAAACAATTAAAGACAACCTTGCAGCTTTGAAAGATTTCGAAGGTGTAACTGGTACAATGTCTATTGATAAAGAGCACAACGTTGTGAAATCAGTATATGTAGTTGGTTTGACAAACGGTGAGCAATCATCTGTTGATACTGTTTCTATTTCAGAATAATCGAGTGGGCTGGTTTTTCCAGCCTTCTCTGCTTTTTCAGGATAGAAAACGTTTAAGGATTATTAAAAAATATCAAGTAACTTGCTTATTTTCAGAAAATTTTGTATAATGTAACAATGCTTATTGAGCTTGAAAATATTTAGAAAGATTGGTGAACCTAATGCTTCAACAACTTGTCAATGGTTTGATTTTAGGTTCTGTATACGCCCTCTTGGCCCTTGGTTATACCATGGTATACGGAATTATCAAACTCATTAACTTTGCCCACGGTGACCTCTATATGATGGGGGCTTTTATGGGGTATTTCTTATTAAATAACCTGACTTTCATTGCCGACGGTGGCACACGATTCTTTGTTGCCCTCATCTTGTCAATGGTTGGAACTGCCCTTCTTGGTGTCGTCATTGAATTTTTGGCTTATCGTCCCTTGCGTCATTCAACGCGTATTGCTGCTTTGATTACGGCTATTGGTGTGTCCTTCTTCCTTGAATATTCAATGGTAAAATTATTTACTGCGGATGTTAAGGCATTCCCTCAAGCAATTGAATCTGTTACTTTCAACCTTGGTCCAGTTTCCGTGACCAACATCCAGTTAATTATCTTGGGTGTCTCACTTGCCTTGATGGTTGCTTTGCAATTGATCGTTAAACGGACAAAAATGGGTAAAGCCATGCGTGCGGTTTCTGTCGACAGTGATGCAGCTCAGTTAATGGGGATCAATGTAAACCGTACCATCAGCTTTACATTTGCACTTGGCTCAGCTCTTGCGGGTGCAGCGGGTGTCCTTCTTGGTTTGTATTATAACCAAATCGAACCATTCATGGGGATGACCCCAGGTTTGAAAGCCTTCGTAGCAGCTGTATTGGGTGGTATCGGAATTATCCCTGGTGCCGCACTTGGTGGATTCGTTATCGGTATTATTGAAACATTTACTTATGTAATTGGTTTGGATACCTTCCGTGATGCAATTGTATATGCTGTACTGATTGTTATCCTCCTTGTACGTCCAAGTGGTATTCTTGGTAAGAATGTGAAAGAGAAGGTGTAACCATGAAGCAAAATTTAAAAGTTAATGCAATTTGGTTGGCAATCTTATTAGCTGGCTTCGGAATCATTCAGGGACTTGTTTCGGCTGGGATTTTGAATTTTTACTATGTTCAAATTGTACAACAAATCGGTATTCAGATTATCTTGGCTGTCGGCTTAAACTTGATTGTCGGTTTTTCAGGTCAATTTTCACTTGGACATGCTGGATTCATGGCTATTGGTGCCTACGCAGTGGGTATCCTTGGGAAAATGATGCCATCATATGGTGGTTTTGCTATTGCCTTGCTTGTTGGTATGCTGGTTGCGGGTGCTGTAGCCCTCTTAGTAGGTCTTCCAACATTGCGTTTGAAAGGTGACTACCTTGCCATTGCGACCCTTGGTGTTGCTGAGATTATCCGTATTTTAATCATCAATGGTGGTACTGTTACAAACGGTGCTGCTGGTATCATGTCCATTCCATTATTTACGAACTGGCAGCTGGTTTATGTATTTGTCATTATTACAACACTTCTTACGGTGAACTTCTTACGTAGTCCAATGGGACGTGCAACCATTTCTGTTCGTGAAGATGAAATTGCTGCTGAGTCAGTTGGTGTTAATCCGACTTTCATGAAAGTTTCAGCTTTTGTATTTGGTGCTATGACAGCGGCTATCGCTGGCGGACTTCATGCGGGTTATGTTGGAACTATTGTTCCTAAGGACTTTGCTTTCATGACCTCTGTTAACGTTTTGATTATCATTGTATTAGGTGGGTTAGGATCCATCACAGGTACATTTGTGGCAGCAATTGTTCTTGGAATTCTCAATGTCTTCCTCAAGAGCTACTCAGATATTTCAATGATTATCTACTCATTGGCATTGATTCTTTTGATGTTCTTTCGTCCGGGTGGTTTGTTGGGAACCAAAGAATTTAGCGTGGCAGCCTTGCTCAAGAAGAAGGAGGTTAAGTAATGGCATTACTTGAAGTAAAAAATTTAACCAAGAACTTCGGTGGTTTGACTGCCGTTGGTGATGTGACCATGGAACTTCATGAGGGTGAATTGGTCGGTCTTATTGGACCAAACGGTGCAGGTAAGACAACCCTTTTCAACCTCTTGACAGGTGTTTATGAGCCAAGTGAGGGAACAATTTCCCTTGCAGGTACTGTATTAAATGGAAAGGCTCCTTCAAAGATTGCCTCCCTTGGTCTTGGTCGTACCTTCCAAAACATTCGTTTGTTCAAAAATATGACAGTTTTGGAAAATGTTTTGATTGGTCTTGGCAACCATGGTAAAGCAGAAGTTTTAGCAAGTTTCCTTCGCCTTCCTGCTTTCTACAAAAATGAAGAAGAGTTGAAAAACAAGGCGATTGACCTCTTGAAAATCTTTGATTTGGATGGTGATGCGGATACGCTGGCTAAGAATCTTCCATACGGTCAACAACGTCGTTTGGAAATCGTTCGTGCCCTTGCGACCGAGCCAAAAATTCTTTTCTTGGATGAGCCAGCGGCTGGTATGAACCCACAGGAAACGGCAGAATTGACCCAACTCATCCGTAAAATCAAGGAAGAATTTGGTATTACCATCATCTTGATTGAGCACGATATGAGTTTGGTCATGGAAGTTACCGAGCGTATCTACGTATTGGAATACGGTCGCTTGATTGCCCACGGTACTCCTGAAGAAATCCGTAATAATAAGCGTGTAATTGAAGCCTACCTTGGAGGTGAAGCATAATGGCAATGTTAGAAGTAAAAAATCTTTCTGTCAACTATGGCGTTATCGAAGCTGTTAAAGATGTCAGCTTTGAGGTCAACGAGGGGGAAGTTGTAACCTTGATCGGTGCCAATGGTGCTGGTAAAACCTCTATCCTTCGTACCATTTCAGGACTTGTTCGTCCATCTGCTGGAACGATTTCTTTCCTTGGAAATGAAATTCAAAAAGTTCCTGCTCGTAAAATCGTTGCGGACGGTTTGTCACAAGTTCCAGAAGGTCGACATGTCTTTGCAGGCTTGACTGTTATGGAAAACTTAGAAATGGGTGCCTTTCTTCGCAACAACCGTGAAGAAAACCAAGCCAACTTGAAAAAAATCTTCGCACGTTTTCCACGTTTGGAAGAACGTAAGAACCAAGATGCAGCCACACTTTCAGGTGGTGAGCAGCAGATGTTAGCAATGGGACGTGCATTGATGAGCCAACCAAAACTCTTGCTCCTTGATGAACCATCAATGGGCTTGGCTCCAATCTTCATTCAAGAAATTTTTGATATCATCCAAGATATCCAAAAACAAGGAACAACTGTTCTCTTGATCGAACAAAATGCCAACAAAGCCCTTGCCATCGCAGACCGCGGCTACGTCCTAGAAACAGGAAAAGTCGTCCTCTCAGGAACAGGAAAAGAACTCCTCGCCTCAGAAGAAGTCAAAAAAGCGTATCTGGGTGGCTGACAGGCCATAATAATGCTACAAGGCTTTCATTCAGTTGTATCACGGAGTTGCTACTTCTGAAATCCAATACGAAAGGAGCGTAGCACTCTAATTTAATACTTAGCGAGCAATCAGTAAATCTGGTTGCTTTTCTTGCTTTCAAGCTGTAAATCAAAAATATGGCAGTCTATTGTTGACTTGTGATTGTTTCATGAGTGTTTTCATTTTTGTGATCCAGTTTGTGCCTCACAATCAAATTTCGCTCTCCAAAACAAGCTCGCTTCCTATCCTTAAGTTCATCTTTTGCCCTTATTTGTAGCAGAAATTCTCAAAACTATTGACAGAAATCAAATAAAATAGTAGTATAGAGTCAAATAGAACCTTTAACTGAGTCCAGAGAGGCTGGAAAGGTATCATGGTAAGCATCTTAGAAGTCGAATTTCTAAGCTCATTTCGTGAACCCTGTCCAGAGTAGGCAGGGTTTTTCTGTGTACAGAAAGGATACTATGAAAGAAAAACGTCCCATTATTGCCTTGGATTTCGCAAGTAGTCAAGAAGTCGTTGATTTTTTGACTCATTTCCCAAGTCAGGAAAAACTCTATCTCAAGGTTGGTATGGAGCTCTACTATGCGGAAGGTCCGGCTATTATCAAAGATCTGAAAGATCGCGGGCACAGCATTTTCCTAGACCTGAAACTTCATGATATTCCCAATACTGTCCAATCAGCTATGTCGGTGTTGGCCAAGCTGGGTGTTGATATGACCAATGTTCACGCAGCTGGGGGCGTAGAGATGATGCAATCGGCTAGAAAGGGACTGGGACCTGGACCAATCTTGATCGCTGTGACCCAGCTGACCTCGACTTCGGAAGAGCAGATGCAGGCGGATCAGAATATCCAGACTAGCCTGGTGGATGCAGTGGTCCATTACGCCCAAAAGGCTCAGGAAGCAGAACTGGACGGTGTCGTTTGCTCGGCTCAGGAGGTCGATTTGATCAAGCAGGCCACTGGTGCGGCCTTTGCCTGTCTGACACCAGGAATTCGACCAGCTGGTAGCGAAGTGGGTGATCAAAAACGGGTTGTTACTCCAGCACAGGCGGCCAGCATTGGCAGTGACTATATCGTGGTCGGGCGTCCTATCACGCAGGCGGCCAATCCTTATGAAGCATACCTGGCTATCAAAGAAGAATGGAATATCTAAATAAACAATATTACTAATCTAAAGGAGAATTATCATGGCACTAGCAACAGAAATTGCATCACATTTGTTGGACATCAAGGCGGTTCATTTGCGACCAGAAAAGCCTTTTACTTGGGCGTCTGGCATCAAGTCACCTATTTATACGGACAATCGTATCACGCTTTCTTATCCGGAGACCCGCAACCTGATTGAGGATGGTTTTGTTCAACGAATTGAAGAGGAGTTTCCAGAAGTAGAAGTGATTGCAGGTACGGCGACGGCTGGCATTCCGCACGGAGCCATTATTGCAGACCGCATGAATCTGCCATTTGCTTACATCCGTAGCAAACCAAAAGAGCACGGGGCTGGTAATCAACTGGAAGGTCGCATTGTCAAGGGGCAGAAAATGGTTATCATCGAGGATCTGATTTCGACAGGTGGTTCTGTCTTGGATGCAGTTGCAGCGGCTCAACGTGAAGGAGCAGAGGTACTTGGTGTGGCAGCCATTTTCACCTACCAATTGCCTGTGGCAGACCGGAATTTTGACAACACTGGTGTCAAACTGGTGACGCTCAGCAATTATTCTGAACTTATAAAAGTCGCAAAAGTGCAGGGCTACATCAATGCGGATGGCTTGACTCTCTTGAAAAAATTCCGCCAGAATCCTGAAACTTGGTTGGAGGACTAGTTTTCACAGCAAAATCGCCTGATTTCTGGGAACATGGCCCCGAAAATGGTATAATGTTGAGAAAACAATTGACCGTATGAGGAGAAGTGTATGATTTCAGTAATCGTTCCTTGTTTCAATGAGGAAGAGGCGATTCCCTATTTTTACGACGCCATGGAAGTGGTCCGTCGGAAGATGAGGGAGCAATTTGAGTATATTTTTGTCAATGATGGGTCCAAGGATGGGACGCTCAAGGTTCTTCGGCAGTTGGCTGCTGAGGGCAATGGTGTCCGCTACATTTCCTTTTCCCGAAATTTTGGCAAGGAGGCCGCTCTTTATGCCGGCCTGCAGGCTGCGCAGGGTGAATTGGTGACCGTCATGGATGTGGATTTGCAGGATCCACCAGAAATGCTCACCCAGATGAAGGCCATCTTGGATGCTAATCCAGAACTGGACTGTGTTGGCACCCGTCGTATCAGCCGTAATGGCGAGCCGCCTATTCGGAGCTTCTTTGCAAAGCTTTTCTACAAGCTGATGAACAAGATTAGCCAGGTAGAAGTAGTGGATGGGGCCCGCGATTTCCGTCTCATGCGCCGACACATGGTAGATGCTATCCTGTCTGTTTCAGAGTACAATCGTTTTTCAAAAGGAATTTTTGCCTGGGTTGGTTTTGAGACAGAATACCTGCCTTATGAAAATGTTGAGCGGGTGGCTGGTGAAACCAGCTGGTCCTTCTGGAAGTTGCTTTCCTACTCGATTGAAGGGATTATCAATTTTTCAGATACGCCGCTGAATATTGCATCCTATACTGGTTTCTTCACCTTCCTCCTGTCCTTGGTTTTGATGGTTGTCGTTGTCTTTAAGACTCTGGTCTTCGGGGATCCGACTATCGGTTGGCCGTCAACTATCTGTATCATCCTCTTTTTAGGTGGCTTGCAGTTGATGACCATTGGTATTTTAGGTAAGTATTTGGCTAAGGTTTTCTTGGAAACCAAGCATCGACCGGTTTATATCATCAAAGAGAAGAAGTAAGAGGTAGTCAGCATGGAGCATTCTGCTTGGCATGATCGGATAAAGGCCTTGTTGCCGGAGCATTATTTTGGCAACATCAATCAGTTTTTGGACCAGGTTTATTCTGCCGGAACTGTTTACCCACCCAGGGAAAAGGTATTTGCAGCCTTGGAAAAGACGGCTTTAGAAAATGTAAAAGTGGTCATTTTGGGGCAGGATCCCTATCACGGACCTGGACAAGCACAAGGGCTATCCTTTTCAGTCCCAGATAGCATTCCAGCTCCGCCATCTCTCCAAAATATCCTAAAAGAGTTGGCTGAAGATGTCGGTGTCAAACAAGGTCATGATTTAACCAGCTGGGCTGAACAGGGCGTTCTCTTACTCAATGCTTGTTTGACGGTACCGGCCGGTCAGGCCAATGGACATGCTGGACAAATTTGGGAGCCCTTTACGGATGCGGTAATCAAGGTGGTCAATAGTCTGGACCAACCAGTTGTCTACATTCTTTGGGGAGTCTATGCCCGGAAGAAGAAGGTTCTTATAAACAATCCCAAACATTTGATTATCGAGTCGGCCCATCCAAGTCCGCTTTCAGCCTACCGAGGCTTCTTTGGGAGTAAGCCTTTTTCACAGGCTAATGCCTTTTTGAAACAGAATGGGAAGGAAGAGATTGATTGGCGAAGATGAAGTTAATTGAAGGAATGAAAATGACCGATTTTGAAAGAGATATATCATTCTTTGAGGCTTTGGATGAAAAGAACTTTAGCCTAGCTCACCAGCTTTATGAAGAAGGAGTTGCAAGGCTGGATGATGCCCATATTTCAGGCCATTTTTGGTTACGAAATCAACGGATTTATTTGGCGATTGCCGAGAAGGAAATGGACTTGGCAAAAGAGTTGGCTCAGGCTAATCTTGTTTTGGCGCGAGAACATAGCCAGGCTGAGGAATTTTTTCTGAGAGAATTGCAGCCAGTGGCCTTGCGCCAGGTGGCAGATGTAGAGCGAGAAGCAGGCAATTATCAGCAAGCTTTGGAGTTTCTTGAAGAGGAAGCATCTTTACTATCTGAATACAATGAGTCTCAACTTGTTGGTAATGCTTATGAGCAAGCCTATTTGCATTATCTAATGGGAGACATGAAGTTGGCAGAGCAAGAGATGCGAAAAGTTCTCCAGGAGGCTACTCGTATTGAGTTTCCTTATATAGAAGCTAGTGCCAATCGTGTCTTGGGAGAAATCACCAAAGAGCGCAGCTATTTTGAACGAGCTAAGGAACTTTACTTAGAAGTAGATGACCAGATCAGTGCTCAAGAAGTGGAGCAATTGGTTGAAGCTGTGGTTAAACAGTAGCATTTAAAAGGAGTTATCATGCTGTTAATTAAGAATGGTCATGTCATAGACCCGGAGTCTGGACTGGACGCAGTCGCTGATATTTTGATAGAAAACAAGAAAATCATCAAGATTGCTGAGCAGATTGAGGTAGATGCGGAGCAGGTGCTTGATGCTAGTGGCTTGGTTGTTGCGCCTGGCCTGGTGGATGTCCATGTTCATTTCCGTGAGCCTGGTCAGACCCACAAGGAAGATATTCATACAGGGGCTCTGGCGGCAGCAGCGGGTGGTTTTACCTCGGTTGTCATGATGGCTAATACCAATCCGACCATTTCGACAGTGGACACCTTGAATGAGGTTCTGCAATCGGCCAGCAAGGAAAACATCCATATTTACAGTGTGGGAACCATTACCAATCAATTTAATGGCCAAGATTTGACGGATTTTGACGGGCTCCTAGCTGCGGGTGCTGTAGCTCTTTCTGATGACGGCATTCCATTGACAAATGCTGGTGTGGTGCGAAAAGCTATGCAGGAGGCTAAGAAATTGGATTGCCTGCTAAGCCTCCACGAAGAAGATCCAGATTTGAATGGTATTCTAGGTTTGAACGAGCAAGTCGCTGCCAAGTATTTTCACGTCTGTGGCGCAACTGGTGTGGCTGAATACAGCATGATTGCTCGTGACGTCATGATTGCCTATGAAACGGGTGCCCGTGTTCATATCCAGCATCTGTCCAAAGCTGAGTCTGTCAAGGTGGTCGAATTTGCACAAGGTATGGGTGCGCGTGTGACCGCAGAAGTAGCTCCCCAGCATTTTTCTCGGACAGAAGATTTGTTGTTGACCAAGGGGGCAAATGCCAAGATGAACCCACCTCTTCGTTTGGAACGCGACCGTTTGGCAGTCATAGAAGGGCTAAAATCAGGCGTCATTTCAGTTATTGCGACCGATCATGCACCTCATCATGCGGATGAAAAAAATGTAGAGGACTTGACGCAGGCGCCGTCTGGCATGACTGGACTGGAGACCTCTTTATCACTTGGTTTGACGCATTTGGTGGAAGAAGGGTATCTGACACTCCAAGAATTATTGGAGAAAATGACCATCAATCCTGCTAAACTTTATGGCTTGGATGCAGGTTATCTGGCTGAAAATGGACCGGCCGACCTAGTGATTTTTGATCCTACAGTCAATCGTCAAGTATCAGCAACCTTTGCCTCTAAATCCGCCAATTCTCCCTTTGTCGGTGATTGGCTCAAGGGCCAAGTTCGTTATACCATTGCGGATGGACAGGTTGTATTTGAAAAATAAGTGTTTTGAAGGAGCTGGTTGGCTCCTTCTTTTTGCATATTTTTTATCAAAGTTAGCAGTTTTAAGGTTTTGAATTTTACAAAAAAGCTGCTTTCTTTCTCTTTCATGATATAAAAAACGCCTCTCGGCGCTTGAAATTATTTCTTCTTTTGCTTTGTTATATTTAATCCAAAGGGAACGAGATTTTCTTCCTGTTTCAAAATGCGTTGGATATTGTCCTTGTGTCGGATAATGACAAAGCTACCCAGAAATAGGATAATCACGGTGAACAACCAGTCATAGCTATTGACCAAGAAACCAAGGGCTGGGAAAATCAGAGCTCCAAGCATGGCCAGGGCTGCTGCCAAGACACTTGAAAAGGAAACCATGGAGGTCAGGTAGAGAGAGGTCGCGAAAATAAAGACCAGATAGAGGCAGAAGAGGGGCGCAACACCCAGCAACATGCCAGCCGATGTGGCCACAGCCTTACCTCCCTTGAAATTGGCAAAAATCGGGAAGGTATGTCCCAGAACAGCTATCAAGCCAAATAGGATAGGTGAAGGGCTATTTACATGAAAGAAAACAGGCAGGAGGGCCGCTAGGGTACCTTTGAGAAAGTCGATGGCAAAGACCGCCATTCCAGCTTTCTTACCCAGGATACGGAAGGTATTGGTCGTCCCAGTATTGCCCGAACCATGTTCTCGGATGTTGATGTTGAAAAAGGCTTGTCCAATCCAGAGACCTGACGGAATAGAGCCCAATAAATATGCGACGAATAATAAAATAAGATTGACTAACATACTTCCATTATAGCATAAATTTACTCCTATTTTCCTCAAAAGCGAATTATTCTCTGTCCCATCGGATTCTTCAGCAGAAAAATTTTGCAAAAATGCTGAAAAACTTGTAATATAGTAAGGATGACAAGTATGGAGGTCAGTTTTGGCTAAGAAAGAGATTAACATAAATAACTATAATGACGATGCCATTCAGGTACTGGAAGGGCTGGATGCCGTTCGCAAACGCCCCGGAATGTACATTGGCTCAACAGACGGAAACGGCTTGCACCACATGGTCTGGGAGATTGTCGATAATGCTGTCGATGAGGCTCTTTCAGGTTTCGGTGATCGGATTGACGTGACCATTAACAAGGACGGCAGCTTGTCTGTGTCTGACCGTGGACGTGGGATGCCAGTCGGTATGCACGCAACAGGCAAGCCAACCGTCGAAGTCATCTTCACCGTTCTCCACGCAGGTGGGAAGTTCGGTCAGGGTGGCTACAAGACCTCAGGTGGTCTCCACGGGGTTGGTTCTTCGGTGGTTAATGCCCTGTCCAGCTGGTTGGAAGTGGAAATTACCCGTGACGGTGCTGTTTACAAGCAACGTTTTGAGCAGGGCGGAAAGCCAGTCACGACCTTGGAGAAGATTGGCACCGCACCAAAATCAAAAACAGGTACAAAGGTGACCTTTATGCCTGATGACACCATTTTCTCAACGACGGATTTTAAATTCAACACCATTGCCGAACGCCTGAAAGAATCAGCCTTCTTGCTCAAACAAGTCACCATGACCCTGACGGATGAGCGGACTGGTGAGCAGGAGGAGTACCACTATGAAAATGGCGTTCAGGACTTTGTGTCCTACCTCAACGAAGACAAGGAAACCCTGACACCAGTCCTCTATTTTGAAGGAGAAGATGCAGGTTTCCAGGTCCAAGTGGCCATGCAGTACAACGACGGCTATTCAGACAATATCCTGTCCTTCGTAAACAATGTTCGGACCAAGGACGGCGGTACCCACGAAACAGGTCTCAAACTGGCCATTACCAAGGCTATGAACGACTATGCCCGCAAGACCAACTTGCTTAAGGAAAAGGACAAGAACTTGGAAGGTTCTGACTACCGTGAGGGTCTGTCGGCAGTTCTTTCAATCCTTGTACCAGAAGAGCATTTGCAGTTCGAAGGCCAGACCAAGGACAAGTTGGGCAGCCCACTTGCTCGTCCTGTGGTGGACGGGATTGTATCGGACAAGCTGACCTTCTTCCTTCTGGAAAATGGCGAGCTAGCCTCTAATCTAGTCCGCAAAGCCATTAAGGCGCGTGACGCCCGCGAGGCCGCCCGTAAAGCCCGTGATGAAAGCCGAAATGGCAAGAAAAATAAGAAGGACAAGGGCCTCCTATCAGGAAAATTAACCCCAGCCCAGTCCAAAAATCCAGCCAAAAACGAACTTTATCTGGTCGAGGGAGATTCAGCCGGAGGCTCTGCCAAACAGGGCCGTGACCGCAAGTTCCAAGCCATTCTACCTTTGCGTGGTAAGGTGATCAACACAGCTAAGGCTAAAATGGCGGACATCCTCAAAAATGAAGAAATCAACACCATGATTTACACCATTGGTGCAGGTGTTGGCTCAGATTTTACTATTGAAGATGTCAACTATGACAAGATTATTATCATGACCGATGCGGATACGGACGGTGCTCACATTCAGACCCTCTTGCTGACTTTCTTCTATCGCTACATGCGACCATTGGTAGAAGCAGGACGGGTTTACATCGCCCTTCCACCCCTCTACAAGATGTCAAAAGGCAAGGGCAGGACAGAAAAGATTGCTTATGCTTGGTCTGACGGGGAATTAGAAGATCTCCGCAAGGATTTTGGCAAGGGCTTTATCCTCCAACGCTACAAGGGACTTGGTGAGATGAATGCCGACCAGCTCTGGGAAACAACCATGAACCCTGAAACCCGTACCCTTATTCGTGTCACCATTGAAGACCTAGCCCGTGCTGAACGCCGTGTATCCGTCCTTATGGGCGACAAGGTCGAGCCACGCCGTAAGTGGATTGAGGATAATGTTAAGTTTACGCTAGAAGAAAACACGGTATTTTGATGAACAGTTTTTCTCTGATGACAAAGAAAGTATGGAAGACAAGATGAAAAAAAGATTTTCTAAAAAACAGGCAATTGAGGAAATTCAAAATAGATACCAGAAAGCTGAGTCACTATTGAAAGATGATTCCAAAATGGAACCCTTCTTGGAAAAAATAGAAAAGAAAATTAAATGGATTCCCTTTTTAGCTCAGGAATTTAAAAATATCCCCATCATGATAAGTATGGTTCGAAGCTATTTGAAACGAGATTATACCAAGATTCCTAAGAGGACTATTCTCGCAATTGTTTCGGCTTTAATCTACTTTCTCTCGCCTGTAGATGTAGTTCCAGACTGGATTCCATTTTTCGGACAGATGGATGATGCGCTCGTCATTGCAACTTGCTGGAACTGGGTTAATAAAGACATTGATGATTATCGGGTATGGAAGAAGCTGCGCTCGGAAGAAAATATAAACAAACCCTAAACAAGGTGATGTTCCCATTGAGCAACGCTTTGAAAAAAGAAGATATAGATATTATTATGCTGTTACAAGTATAATTAGCAGTAAACTTTTTAACAAAAAATAATAAAATAAGAAAAAGGAATATTATGAGTAATATTCAAAACATGTCCCTTGAGGACATTATGGGAGAGCGTTTTGGTCGCTACTCCAAATACATTATTCAGGAGCGGGCTTTGCCGGACATTCGTGACGGTCTCAAGCCCGTGCAACGTCGGATTCTTTATTCTATGAATAAGGACGGCAATACCTTTGACAAGGGCTACCGTAAGTCTGCCAAGTCAGTCGGAAATATCATGGGAAATTTCCACCCGCACGGTGACTACTCTATTTATGATGCCATGGTCCGCATGAGTCAGGACTGGAAGAACCGCGAGATTTTGGTGGAGATGCACGGGAACAACGGTTCCATGGACGGTGATCCGCCTGCGGCGATGCGTTACACCGAGGCTCGCCTGTCGGAGATGGCAGGCTACCTCCTGGCTGACATCGAGAAAAAGACTGTGCCATTTGCCTGGAACTTTGACGATACGGAAAAAGAACCCACTGTGCTACCAGCTGCCTTCCCTAATCTCTTGGTCAATGGAGCGACAGGAATTTCAGCAGGGTACGCGACTGACATCCCGCCGCATAATCTAGCGGAGGTCATTGATGCAGTTGTCTACATGATTGATCATCCGACAGCTAAATTAGAAAAGCTGATGGAGTTCTTGCCTGGACCAGACTTCCCAACAGGTGCCATTATCCAAGGGGCTGACGAAATCAAGAAAGCCTATGAAACTGGTAAGGGTCGTGTCGTTGTCCGTAGCCGTTGTGAAATTGAACAACTCAAGGCTGGTAAGAAACAGATTGTCATCACTGAAATTCCTTATGAGGTCAACAAGGCTGTTCTGGTTAAGAAGATTGATGATGTCCGTGTTAATAACAAGGTGCCAGGTATTGCCGAGGTGCGTGATGAGTCAGACCGTACAGGTCTGCGGATTGCCATTGAGCTGAAAAAAGACAGCGATGAGCAAACCATTCTCAACTATCTTTACAAATACACAGACCTGCAAATCAATTACAACTTCAACATGGTGGCCATTGACAATTTCACACCGCGTCAGGTCGGCTTGCAGAAGATTTTGTCCAGCTACATCGCCCACCGTCGTGAGATTATCATTGCCCGGTCTAAGTTTGACAAGGAAAAGGCAGAAAAACGCCTCCATATCGTAGAAGGTTTGATTCGTGTCATTTCCATCTTGGACGAGGTTATTGCCCTTATCCGTGCTTCTGAAAACAAGGCTGACGCCAAGGAAAACTTGAAAATTAGCTATGATTTTAGTGAGGAACAGGCTGAGGCTATCGTAACCTTGCAACTCTACCGCTTGACCAATACCGACATTGTGACCTTGGAAAATGAAGAAGCAGCCCTACGCGAGCAGATTCAGACCTTGGCAGCTATTATCGGCGATGAGCGAACCATGTTCAATCTCATGAAGAAAGAACTGCGTGAGGTCAAGAAGCAGTTTGGAAATCCTCGTTTGAGTGAGTTACAAGATCAGGCAGAAGCGATTGAAATTGATACCGCCAGCTTGATTGTCGAGGAAGAAACCTTTGTCAGCGTAACCAAGGCAGGTTACATCAAACGGACAAGTCCGCGTTCTTTCGGTGCTTCAACGGTGGAAGAAGTCGGCAAGCGGGATGACGATCAGCTGATTTTCTTGCAGAGTGCCAAGACAACCCAGAACCTCTTGCTCTTTACCAACCTTGGAAATGTCATCTACCGACCTGTCCATGAGTTGACAGATATTCGTTGGAAGGACATTGGTGAACACCTGAGCCAGACACTCATGAATTTTGAGACCAATGAAGAGATTATCTTTGCTGAATTGGTGGAGAATTTTGATGAGGGAACTTATTTCGCAGTGACTAAATATGGTCAAATCAAGCGTGTGGAGCGGAAGGAGTTCGCACCATGGCGGACTTACAAGTCCAAGTCAACCAAGTATGCCAAACTAAAAGATGCAGAGGATGTGGTCATTACCGTATCGCCTGTGGTCTTGGACGACATTATGCTTATCACAGAAAAGGGCTACGCTCTGCGATTTAACATCGAAGAAGTGCCAATTATCGGTGCCAAGGCGGCCGGTGTCAAGGCGGTCAACCTCAAGGACGAGGATGTGGTGACTGCGGCCTTTATCAGCAAGACCAGCTCTGTCTATCTCCTGACTCAGCGTGGTAGTCTTAAGCGGATGGCGACGGAGGAAATCCCTGTGACCAGCCGTGCCAAGCGTGGTTTGCAGGTGCTTCGTGAGCTCAAGGCTAAGCCTCATCGTGTCTTTGCGGCAGGGCCTGTTTTGACGGATCAGGGTGATTTTGACCTCTTTAGCACGGCAAATGAAGATGAAACGACAAGTCAAATCCTTCACGTTCAGTCCAAAACAGGCAAACTCTATGAGATTGATGTGACCCAGCTCAGCCTGTCCGAACGCACCAGCAACGGTAGCTTTATCTCAGAAACCATTTCTGATGAGGAAGTGTTGACTGCTTGGGTCAAATAGGAGTAAAAAAGTGAAGAAGAAATACCTTGTACTCCTAATTCTGATAGCAGTTATGGTTTTGACATTGCTTGCCATGAAGAACTTTCCTGCTTTTGAGGAATGGCTTCATCAGCTGATTGGTTGGTACTAAATTCTGTGAAAGTGTGAATCACCAGAAACTGTAATGAACAAAAGAAAGCGTGCCACTTAGAAGACCATTTTGGTCTTCTCTTTTTATATATTAAATAGAAACCTTGGTAAATCATGCTTTGTATATGGTTTTTATGCAATGAATAAGTTTGAGCTAGAGAGTCTATATATAAATCCCGCGTTGTAAAATGAAGTGCAACAAAAAAGACATGTTCGTCTGATATACTAGAATTCCCCAACTCAGTATA
>NZ_JBIMJO010000021.1:0-40943 GCF_043674095.1 Streptococcus sp. A25 | reverse complement strand
CTAGCCCAGACAGCTTAACCTCTGGATCTCTAGTTATCAATGAACTTGTTGCACTTGACTTGACAATGTGCGAATAAGATCCAATTTTTAAACTCTCAAAACTAAGAAGACACAAATAAAAACATTCAATAATTTCATAAGTTCCGCTGCTTTCCCACCCTAAAAAAATGGACTTTTCTTCATTTCTTTCCTATTTCATGATACAATAGAGCTATGAGAATCCAACAATTATATTATGTTATAAAAATCGCAGAGACAGGGAGTATGAACGAGGCTGCAAAACAGCTTTTCATTACCCAACCAAGCCTGTCCAATGCTATCCGCGACCTGGAAAAAGAGCTCAATATCAAGATTTTTTTCCGTAATCCCAAAGGCATTACCCTGACCAAGGACGGGATTGAGTTTCTATCCTATGCCCGCCAGATTGTCGAGCAGACTGAGCTTCTGGAAGACCGCTATAAAAATCCCAATGCCAAGCGCCAACTCTTCAGCGTATCCTCCCAGCACTACGCCTTTGTGGTCAATGCCTTTGTCTCCCTGCTCAAGGAGACTGAAATGGAAGACTACGAGCTCTTCCTGCGGGAAACCCGGACCTGGGAAATCATCGATGACGTCAATAATTTCCGCTCAGAAATCGGCGTCCTCTTCCTTAATAACTACAACCGTGAAGTCCTGCTCAAGTTGCTGGATGACCACAGGCTCTCCCAAACGCATCTTTTCACTGCCAAGCCTCATGTTTTCGTCAGCAAGACCAATCCACTGGCACAAAAGAAAAGTATTAGCCTGGATGACCTAGCCGACTATCCCTACCTCAGCTATGAACAAGGGATTCACAATTCCTTCTACTTTGCCGAGGAAATTCTCTCCCAAGTCCACCACAAGAAATCCATCGTCGTATCCGATAGGGCCACCCTCTTCAATCTCCTGATTGGGCTAAACGGCTATACGGTTGCGACTGGTATCTTGAACTCCAACCTAAACGGGGACAATATCGTCTCCATCCCGCTGGATTATGACGATGAAATCGAACTCATCTACATCAAACATGAGAAAGCTGTCCTATCCGACATGGGGGAAAAATTCATTGCCTATCTCCTGGATGAAGTAAAATTCGATAAAAAATAATGACATATTTAAGTAGATTTCTTCTATCAATATATGTTATAATGCTATCATGAAAGCAGTTGAAAGTGATGTTGGAAATATTTCAACAAAATCACGGGAACCGCTTTCATTTTTTTGTTCTTTATGCTATAATACTTCTATAATAAATTTTAAGGAGTGATGAGATGGCTCAAAATAAAATGTTAGCTATGATACTTGCAGGTGGACGGGGAACCCGTCTTGAAGGTTTAACAAAAAAGGTGGCCAAACCTGCCGTTGCCTTCGGTGGAAAATACCGCATCATCGATTTCCCTCTCAGTAACTGTGCCAACTCTGGTATCGATATTGTCGGTGTCTTGACCCAGTACGAACCGGTCTTGCTCAACTCATATGTTGCCCAATCACAGCGTTGGGGGTTGGATGTCCAAGGTTCTGGTATTTTTGTCCTGCCACCAAGTGAGAAAATCGAAGGTTTTGGTCTCTATAAGGGCACGGCTGACGCCATCACTCAAAATATCGACTTCATTGATTTGAACGAGCCTGAGTATGTCCTCATCCTGTCTGGTGACCACATCTACAAGATGAACTACGACAAGCTCTTGGATACCCACATTTCCAAGAAGGCTGATGCGACTATAGCAGTTATCGAAGTTCCTATCAAGGAAGCGTCACGCTTTGGTATCATGAATACGGATGATGAGTACCGCATCGAGGAATTTGAAGAAAAACCGGCCAACCCTAAGAGCAATCTTGCCTCAATGGGTATCTATATTTTTACATGGAAAACGCTTAAGAAATACCTCCTGGAAGACGACAAATCAGAAACCTCATCACACGACTTCGGCCACGATATCATTCCAAAATACCTGGCAGATGGTCGCACTCTGATTGCTCACCCATTCCGTGGCTACTGGAAGGACGTGGGTACGGTTAATAGTCTCTGGGAATCTAACATGGACCTGATTGACCATGCGGATGAGCTAGACCTGTCTGACCGTTCATGGAGAATCTACTCTGAAGACAAGGGCTCTCCTGCTCAAGTTATCAGTGCTACTGCCTCTGTCAAGTCTGCCTATATCGATAAGGGAGCCATTATTGATGGTGCCATCGAGCACTCTGTTATCTCAAATGATGTGCAAGTTAATGTCGATGCTGTTGTCAAAAATTCTGTCCTCCTACCTGGTGCTATCATCGGTGAGGGCGTTGAATTGGACTATGTCATCGTGGCTGAAAATGTCAAGATTGCGGACGGTGTCAAATTGGCTGGCGAACCAGACAATATCCTCTTGATTGATAAGAATGTGAACAAGTAAGAAAGGTCGATTATGTTAAGAAATACTCTAGGAATTGTAAATATTGAAGGGAATAATGTGCACTTTGGCAATGTCATGGACCACCGTGGTGTACAAGCCTTTGGTTTTCTTGGCCGCTACCGCTTGATTGACTTTGTCTTGTCCAATATGTCCAACTCTGGCATTACGGAATTTCAGGTCTACATGCCTGCCAAGATGCGCTCAACCATCCAGCACGTCGGAACTGGTAAGCACTACAACATTAACAGTAAGCGTGGTTCGCTCCGTCTCTTGAACGGCGTGACCGACCCCAACTCTGTTTACCAGCATGACATCAATGCCTTTTCAGAAAACCTTCATTACATTGAAAGTTCGACCAAGGAATATGTGCTGATTGCGCCATCTTACTTCCTCTACAGCCAAGATTTCACAAAGGTCATGGCAGAGCATCAGGAAACTGGAGCTGACATCACCGTTCTCTACAAAAATGTTATGGACGCCAAGGAGAATTTTATCGGATGCCAAACCTTGAAATTCGATGATGACAAGCGGGTCGTGGCCTTTGAAGAAAACCACGGTAAATACAAGAATCGTCCTGTTTCACTTGAAGCCTACATCATGAAGCGGACCACCTTTATCGAGCTCATCCGCCGTGCCAACAAGGTTTCCTCGCTCTACTGGCTCAAGGATATCCTGCGCGATGTGGCTGACCAGTATGTCATCCGTGGCTACGCCCACCGTGACTTCGTTGCCTGCATCAACAGCATTGATAGCTATTTCAATACCCAGCTGGACCTCTTGCAGCGTGACACGCGCAAATTGCTCTTCAAAAATGATTGGCCTATCCATACCCAGACCAGCGATTCATCTCCTACTCTTTACGGACCACTGGCAGATGTCAAACGATGCCTGATTGCCAACGGTGCCAATATCAATGGTCAGGTTGAAAATTCTATTATTGACCGGGATGTCATTATCGAGGACGGGGTGACCATTAAGAACTCCATTATCTTAAATGGTGTAACGGTGCGCAACGGTGTCACTATTGAAAATGCCATTATCGATAAGGCGACCAAGATTGTTCATTCTACGGATATTAAAGGAACTGCAAGTAATCCAGCCTATATCAAGGCACATCAAATCATCTAGGAGTAAACATGACAAAAAAATCTGTACTCTTTGTAGCATCTGAGGGACTTCCATTCATCAAAACTGGCGGCTTGGCTGATGTGATCGGCTCTCTGCCAAAAGAATTGGTCAAACAGGGGATGGATGTTCGGGTGGTGCTGCCACTTTACAAGAAAATCGCCATCAACAACCATGCTGATTTTGATTATGTATCCAGCTACGATGTGCGAGCAGGCGATATCCAGTCCATGGCCAATGTCTACAGCCAGGTCGTCGATGGTGTGACCTTCTACTTCATCGAACATCGTGATTTCTTTGAGCGTGACGAGCTCTATGGCTACGATGATGACGCCATGCGGTTTGGGTTCTTCCAGCATGCGACCTGCCGTCTGCTTGAGGCTCTCAACTTCTTCCCAGATGTCATTCATTCCCACGACTGGCATGCGGCGGTCATGCCCTTCCTCTGCCGGACCTTCTACAGCTACCGGGAAGAATTCCGTAATATCAAGCATGTCTTTACCATTCATAACCTGGCTTTCCAAGGGATTTTCAACAAGCAAGCCCTCTGGTCTGCCCTGGGGATGGACTACAGCTACTATCTGGATGGTATTGCACGTTTCCACGACGAATGTATCAGCTTTATGAAGCTAGGTATACTCTACGCTGACAAAGTAACGACTGTTTCTGATACCTACGCCAGAGAAATCCTTACCGAAGAATTCGGCGAAAATATGCAACACGTCCTCGAACTTCGCAAGCATGATTTGGTCGGTATTGTTAACGGTATCGATTACGATAGTTGGGACAGTCAGACAGACCATTATCTAGTGAAGAACTACGGTCTTGAAACAATCGGAGATAAGAAAGCCAATAAATTGGCCTTGCAAGCTCAGTTTGGACTTCCACAGGATGAACATGTCCTGATGATCGGTATCGTATCTCGTTTGACCTGGCAGAAAGGCTTCTACCTCTTGACTGAGGTGCTCGGCCATCTTCTTCAAGCCCATGTGCAATTTGTCATCTTGGGTAATGGTGAAGCAGACGTTGAAAATGCCTTCAACCACTTCAAGCATGCCTATCCTGAAAAATTTGCCTTCTACCGTGGCTACAATGAACCGCTTGCCCACCAAATTTATGCAGCAAGTGACCTCTTCCTCATGCCATCCATGTTTGAGCCCTGTGGTATTAGCCAGCTGATTTCCATGCACTATGGGACCCTGCCACTTGTCCGTGAAACAGGGGGATTGGTGGACACCGTCAAGCCATACCACATCGAAACAGCTCAAGGAACTGGCTTTAGCTTCGGCGGCCGTGATGCCTACAGTATGAAACAGGTCTATGACCTGGCCCTACAGACCTACTACGACCGACCAGAAGACTGGAATGCCATGGTCAAGCAAGCCATGGAAGAAGACTTCAGCTGGACCTCTTCAGCTGAGAAATATATCTGGCTCTACCGTGAAATTAGTGGCTAGGTAAGATTTGACAACAAACTGAAGGGGAGTGCGACCAAGGTCCACTCCTTTTCCACAAGGGAGATTGTTATGACAGAATTTACTGATTTGGATTTATACTATATGAATTCCGGTGAGCACACCACACTCTATGAGAAAATGGGGGCTCATATCATCAAGGAGCGTAATAAAATTCTTGGCACCCAATTTCGTGTCTATGCTCCAAATGCGAGAGAAATCTTTTTAGTTGGTGATTTCAATAACTGGGATCGCAGTCATCCCATGAATCGGGAAATTGACGGGGTCTTTGAGCTCTATGTGCCTGATTTGAAATCACTGGAAGACTACAAGTACCTGATTATCAGCCATGACGGTCGGGAAATTTATAAGGCAGACCCCTATGCCTTTTTCAGCCAGGTCCGGCCCAATACTGCCTCCACGACCTATAACAGTCGCTACAAGTTTAAGGACGATATCTGGATGTATGACCGGGTTTCTTACGATTTCAAGGAAGAACCTGTGTCTATTTACGAGGTTCATCTGGGTTCTTGGAAACAAAAGGTTGTCAATCAAAACCAGGCTGGCGCCCCGCTTGAATCCTTCTATTCCTATAAGGAAATCGCCCCTCTCTTGATTGACTATGTCAAGGAAAACAAATTCACTCACATCGAGCTGATGCCCATCACCGAGCATCCTCTGGATGCCTCTTGGGGCTATCAGGTCACTGGCTATTACAGTCCGACCAGCCGCTATGGCAAGCCTGATGAATTAAAATACCTGGTAGACCAGTGTCACCAGGCTGGGATTGGGGTTATTTTGGACTGGGTTCCCCTCCACTTCTGTAAGGATGCCCATGGTCTCTATCAGTTTGACGGATCCTGGCTCTATGAGTATTTCCATGAAAATGACCGTGAAAATAGACAGTGGGGTACGGCTAACTTTGACCTGGGCAAGGGCATTACGCGGTCCTTCCTCCTCTCTAACCTTAAATACTGGCTAGACAACTTCCATTTTGACGGCATTCGGGTCGATGCCCTTTCCTACCTCCTCTATTGGCGCGGAGAAACCGAAGAGGACAAAATCAACCATGCCGCAATTGACTTTATCAAGCGGGTCAATGCCATGGTTCACACCGATTACAAGGGCGTTCTCATGATTGCCGAGGATTCCTCAAGCTATCCAAAAGTCACCCATGCACTGGAAGACGGCGGTATTGGCTTTGACCTCAAATGGGACTTGGGCTGGATGAATGATACCCTGAAATTTGTCGAGCGTCCGTCTGTTTATCGTAAATACCATTCCAAGGAAATCACCTTTGGCATGTATTACAATCAAAACGAGCACTACCTCCTACCCCTGTCCCACGACGAGGTTGTCCATGGGAAACACTCTATCATTAATAAGATGAACGGGGATTTTGAAGATAAATTCCACCTGGCCCGTGTTTACTACAGCTTCTACTATGCCCATCCTGGTAAAAAACTCCTCTTCATGGGTAATGAATGGGGCCACATCCGCGAATGGCATGAATATACAGAAATGGACTGGGGATTGCGCCTTTATCCAAACCACGAGTCCTTCTACCAGATGATGAAAACCCTGTCTAACTTCTATCGGGACAATGATGCCTTTTGGAAATACGACCATCAAGCCTATGACAAGGGCTTTGATTGGATAACAATCGATGAAGAGGCCAGCGTCTACGCCTTTGTCCGCAAGAGTGATGACCAGGAAATTCTAACTGTTCATAACTTCAATGATCAGGAGGTCTTCGATGTGCACCTAGCCCTACCAACAGATTCTGAATACAAACTGGTCTTCTCATCCAATGCCATTCCAATGGAATCCTTCAGCCTTTATCCGGATGAAAATGGAGCCAAGATTACTGTTCCAAGGTTGACGTCCTTCTATCTGGAGCGAGTGAAATAGCGATAAAATCTTGTGCCTTTGGTGCAAGATTTTTTTCTGTGCATTTGAGGAAAAATTCCACACAAAAAAGCCAGCCACTGTTTAGATGACTGACCTATGTATTCTATTCAACTGCTGTGTAAGTTGCTGCTTTCTCAAGGAAGGCGTCAAATTCACCTTTGGCTTTGACATCAGCGATAACCTTGTCGATTTCTGCTTTGAGGTCTGCGCTGCCTTTTGGAAGAGCAATGACTTTTGAATTTTCATCAATGGTTGGGAACTCAGCTTTGGCGATGGCCAAGTCAGCATTTTGTGAAACATAACCTGCTGCCACTGGCGAGTCCATCAAGACTGCATCAACCTTACCAGCCTTCAATTCGTTGACCGCTTCGCCCATCAAAGTGAGAGAAACAATCTTAGCACTGCTCAAGTTTTCTTTAGCATACGTTTCTTGTGTAGAACCTTTTTGAACGGCCAAGTTAAGACCTGCAAGAGCGTCGGTATCTTTAATCTGATCTGCCTTGTCCTTGTTGACCAAGAGAACATCTGAAATCAGGTAATATTCTTCAGAGAAATCAAATGTTTTCGCACGTTCTTCTGAGTAAGAAATACCCGCGATGGCGATATCTGCCTTGCCATTTTGCACGCTGGTCAAGACGTTGTCAAAGTTCATTGGAGAGATTTCCAATTTTACGCCCAATTCATCAGCAATTTTCTGTGCCAACATGATGTCCGCACCAACGACTTCGTTTTTGCCGTCTA
This sequence comes from Streptococcus sp. A25, assembly GCF_043674095.1. NCBI lineage: Bacteria > Bacillati > Bacillota > Bacilli > Lactobacillales > Streptococcaceae > Streptococcus > Streptococcus sp. A25. The sequence continues at coordinate 33,295 of NZ_JBIMJO010000021.1, read as the reverse complement.
CAAGTGCTTGGAATTCAAAAGGTGCATAGTCTGGGCTAGTAGCTGCGACCAAGGTACCTTTTTCCTTGATAGTATCCAAAGTTGACTTGCTTGACTCCGTCGTTGACGATGAACAAGCTGCCAAGGTAAGACCAGCTACAACAGTTGCCGCAAGAGTTAAAATTTTGTTAAATTTCATGATAATTTCCTTCTTTATTGCTTATGTTTTCAGATATTCTGAAACAACATGACCTATTATATGGCATTTTTATTCATTTGTCAACGGGAGTGCTTTGAATATTTATTCTTTATTTACTGATTGACTGTTGGTAAGCTTCTTCGACAAAGTCTGATATCTTGCCTGACTCAACCAGCTCTTTTACGACCTTGTCAATCTTAGCTTTCAGCTCTGCGCTTCCTTTTGGCATGGCAACAGCATAAGAGTCCGAAATGGTTGTCTCAATGTCCATGTCCACAATTTGCAGGTCTGGGTTGCTACCCACATAAGCCTTAGCAATCGGTTCTTCAAAGATTACACCGTCCAATTGGCCAGATTTTAATTGCTGGATCAGGTCGCCGTTCTTCTCTAGACTGAGGATGGATGAGTCAGCAAAAGCCTCCTTGGCAACGGATTCTTGGATAGAACCTTTCTGGGTACCGATGGTTACTGATGCGAAATCTTCAGCCTTGCTGTATTTAGCTGCGTCATCCTTTTTGACAATCATCTTGTTGACCGACTGGTAGTAGGCTTCTGAGAAGTCGTAGGTTTTGGCGCGTTCTTCTGTGGCAGAAATCCCTGAAATACCAACGTCCGCCGTACCTTTTTGGACACTTGCCAATACGTTAGAGAAGCTCATTGGTGAGAACTCTACTTCCACGCCCAATTCTTCACCGATGGCCTTGGCCAACTCGATATCTGCCCCTACGATGGTGTCCTTACCGTCAATCAATTGCTTGTATTCAAAGGGCGGGAATTCTGGGTTGAGGGCAACGACCAGGGTCCCCTTGTCTTCGATTTTTTCAAGTGTGGTTTGGTCGCTGTTTGATGAACCACATGCAGCCAAAGCCAAACTAGCAAAGCAAACTGTCGCAAATGTATAAACTTTTTTTAATTTCATGATAATCTCCTTTTTATGCAATAGACACTATTTTTATACCATACATTTCGTATGTTTATGCCATTTTATACCATAATTATGCAATTGTCAACCATAAAATCCGAATTTTTATACATTTTCTTGAAAAAATGAAAAATGCTGAAAAAACACCCTGTTGCCAGAGTGTTCCAGTTATCAGTTTTTAATCAATTTCTAAGCCGCCTGTATACAGTCTGTAGTAGACGCCTTTTTTCTCCATGAGCTCTGCGTGGTTACCACGTTCGACAATGCGGCCATGGTCCATAACCATAATGACATCAGAGTTGACAATCGTCGACAAGCGGTGGGCTATGACAAAGACGGTCCGGCCCTGCATGAGCTTGTCCATACCCTCTTGGACCATTTTCTCGGTCAAGGAATCGATAGAGGAAGTCGCCTCATCCAAAATCAGGACCGGAGCATTGGCTAGTGCTGCCCTGGCAATAGCAATCAGCTGACGTTAACCATTTGACAAGCCAGCCCCATCACCGCTAATCTGGGCGTCGTAGCCATTTTCCAAATGTTTGACAAAGCGGTCAACATTAGATAATTTTGCCGCAGCCAGTATCTCATCTCGACTGGCAGCTTCATTACCATGGGCGATATTTTCCGCAATGGTCCCTGTAAAGAGGTGGGTATCCTGCAAGACGATGCCCAGGGATTTTCTCAGAGAAGCCTTATCAATCAAACGAATATCAATTCCGTCGTAGGTAATTATGCCTGACTGAATCTCGTAGAAACGATTGATGAGATTGGTAATAGTCGTTTTCCCAGCTCCTGTCGCTCCGATTGATCCCTTGGTCGATAATCGCCGCCATCAAAAAGAGAATGGATAGCTCGAACAGCACTTCAATCGTCATCGCCAAGAATGCCAAAATCGAGGGTCGCTTATAGTTACCAACATAGCCTAGTAGTATCTTATACATTACTCTCCTCCTTTATTGTAATTATCACTAACTATTATTATATTACTATTCAAGAAAATATTCAATGATTAACATGAAAATGACAGGAAAAAAAGCCGAACATTCTTGTTCAACTTTGCTCCTATCTATAATTCCTATCCCATTCTCCGTCCTGGTCTTTCCTTGTATAGAAAAATTCAGACAGATTTGGATTATCCATGACCTTGAGAATTTCCAGCAAGTCATAGGCCAAATCCATTTGGGGTAAATCCGATTTTTTAACCCAACGGACTTCTCCTTCTTCCGTCGAGAGGAGTTGACCGGTAAATGCTGTCGCCTTGTAGAGAAAGACAATGTAACGATGCCCCTCCTTATCAGGCCAGTGCTTGGTCCCAACCAGCTGGGCATTCTGAATTGTCAGACCGGTTTCTTCATAGACCTCACGGACGACCGAATCATAAAATGGCTCATTTTCCTCAATGTGACCCCCTGGGAATGCAACGCCGGACCAACGATAACGATCGGGGTCGCGGATTTGTACCACCACATTTCCATCCTTGTCTTCAATGAGGCACATATTGGTCAGGGTAACGGTTTGCTTACGGGACATAGTTCACTCCTTTTATAATATATTCCTCATTATACCACAAAAGCCAAGGAAATCCCTCGGCTTTGTTAATTTCTTACCAACGTGGTTCTGCTTCAAAGGTCCATTTCCGGGTCCAAGAATGGCTCTGACCTGGCTTGATAGAAATGGTCTGGATGATTTCTGGGCTGACGATATGGTCCGTTGCCCATAGGAGGAGACTGGTTGGGGTGACACTGTCCGTCCCAGTCACGCTAGCCTTAGCCCCCTTGTGTAAAAGTTTCCATGAAAACTCATCTCGGAGCGGAGCATTTTCCGTAGAAAGCACACTCAAAGACACATCGGTCTCACACTTGTCAAAGGCAATAGCCTTGCCGTTTGCTATAAAATTATTATGGTCGTAGCCACCAAATCCCTCCAGGCGCTGGTCGCCCAAATCATACATGTCCGGCAGCTCCAGGCGGTAGTCAGGCGAAATAGCCATCCCATCGATACTGAGGAAATTATGGCAATATTCCTCGGTCACAATCTCCCGCTCGCCAACATTAGTGATGGTCGCCTCCAAAATCAGGTGATTGTCCTCTATCCGAATGGTCTTACGCACCTGAGCTGCAATGCCCAAACAAGGCACCGCATCCGTCACAAAGTCCGCACTGGTCTCCGTGTGGCTAAAAGTCACAGGATAGGGCACAACCTCCTCATACTTGTGTTCAAACTGGTAGCCCAGGTCGCTGTCCTGCTTGATCAGACCCACTCCTAGCTTTGGAAAATAGTTTCCGACTGCAGCACCTTGTGAAAAATCACCCGAAAACTCACAACACAGACCGCGGCCGCCCGATGACAAGTGTCTCAGGTTCATGGGTTCATTGGCACAGAAATGCGTATCTCCGTCCAAAATGACATTAGAGATGAAACCAGCTCGGTCAAAGCGAAAAGTATCATTGGGCCGCTCGCCAGGCTCAGCAATCTCCACTCGCAGGCGATGATTGGTAAGGTAGATCATAAGAACCTCCGTGAATATTTTATAACATAATTATATATTAAATATCCACCTAAAACAATAGCCTACCCTACTTTTCCAAAATCATCCGATATTCTGTCCGTTCTTGGCCGAGATGGACCTGTTTGCTCACCCCATCAAAGCGAAAGCCGACTTTTTCATAGAAAGAAATAGCACGCGCATTTCCTTCCAGCACCCAGAGGCAAACCCTATCGTAGTCTTGCATTTTTTCCAGCGCAGCTTGGAGCAGTCGGTAGCCGACTTTCTGACCGTAGACATCCGCCAGCACATAGAGGGCATATAGTTCGCCAGCATTTTCCAAATCCTCCGACATGGACTGACCATAGCAGGTAAAGCCTACTACCTGGTCATTTTCAAGAGCCACAAAAATCCTCTCTGGATAGCGAAAGGCCCAGTCCTGACAGCGTTCTAGCGTGTAGGTCTTTTGGAGAAATTCCTGCGGTAACAAATCAGCGTAGGCCTCCTGCCAAGCTTTCCAATGGACATAAGCCTTACCCCTAATCTCCTCCTCAGTCTGCATGGGTTTAATAATCATCACTATTGCCTCCTTTTGAAATGATTATACTGAAAAAAAGAAGCTAACACAAGGTCAACTTCTCATCTTCATTACGGGTGCAAACGGTGCAACATCCGTGGGAACGGAATGGCTTCACGGATGTGCTTTGTACCAGCGACGAAGGTCACCATACGCTCGATACCGATACCGAAACCACCGTGTGGCACTGAACCGTATTTACGGAGGTCAAGATAGAATTCATATTCTGACTTGTCCATACCGAGTTCGTCCATCTTGGCTACCAAGGCATCGTAGTTGTCCTCACGCATAGAACCACCGATGATTTCACCGTAGCCTTCTGGAGCCAAGAGGTCCGCACAAAGTACGCGCTCTGGATTGCCAGGAACTGGTTTCATGTAGAAGGCCTTGAAGCTTGCTGGATAGTTAACAACGAAAGTCGGTACACCAAAGTAGTTTGAAATCCAAGTTTCATGTGGCGATCCGAAGTCATCACCATGTTCGATGTATTCGTAGTCTGTATCTTCATCAGCTTCATGTTCTTGCAGAAGGGTAATGGCATCATCATAAGCCACACGTTTGAATGGTTCTGCAATGTAGCGTTTAAGGGCATCCACATCACGCTCAAGAGTTTCCAAGGCTTGAGGAGCACGGTCGATAACACCTTGAATCAAGGCTTTGACATAAGCTTCTTGCAAGTCAAGTGACTCTTCATGGCTGAGGAATGAATACTCGGCATCCATCATCCAGAACTCTGTCAAGTGACGGCGAGTTTTTGATTTTTCCGCACGGAAAACAGGTCCGAAGTCGAAAACACGACCAAGTGCCATAGCTCCAGCTTCAAGATAGAGCTGACCTGATTGACTGAGGTAAGCAGGCTGACCAAAGTAGTCTGTTTCGAACAATTCTGTTGAATCTTCTGCCGCATTTCCAGACAAGATTGGGCTATCAAACTTGATAAAGCCATTCTTTTCAAAGAATTCATAAGTCGCATAGATAATGGCGTTACGGATTTGCTGGATAGCAACCTGCTTACGAGAACGCAACCAGAGGTGACGGTTGTCCATAAGGAAATCTGTCCCGTGCTCTTTTGGTGTAATCGGATAGTCCTGTGACTCGCCAATCACTTCCAAATCCGTCACATCCAGCTCGTAGCCGAACTTAGAACGCTCATCTTCCTTGACAATCCCTGTCACATAAACTGACGTTTCTTGACTGAGGCGTTTTGCCACATCGAACTTCTCAGTACCAGCTTCTTCACCGAATTTTTCGATGAAGTTTGGTTTGAAGGCAACGGCTTGGAAGAAGGCTGTTCCGTCACGCAACTGCAGGAAAGCCAATTTCCCCTTACCTGACTTGTTGGCAACCCAGGCACCAATGGTCACTTCTTGACCAACATAATCTTTTACTTGGTTAATGGTAATCAATTTTCTAGACATTATTTTTCCTCTTTTACTTTTTCATAAATGTGTGTAGTCGAGCCACCGCTTCTTTTAGTGTATCCATATCTGTCGCGTAGCTGAGGCGGATATTTTCAGGAGCACCAAAACCTGCACCTGTCACCAAGGCGACACCAACCTCTTCCAAGATAGCAGTGGTAAATTCGGTCACATCTGTGTAGCCCTTCATTTCCATTGCTTTTTTGACGTTAGGGAAGAGATAGAAGGCTCCTTCCGGTTTGATGACTTCAAAACCTGGCACTTCTGCTAGTAATGGATAGATAGTGTTAAGTCGTTCTTCAAAGGCCTGACGCATGGTTTCGACCGTATCTTGCGGACCTGTAAAGGCTTCAATGGCCGCATACTGAGCAGCAGTTGTTAAGTTTGACGTCGTTTGTCCGACAATCTTACTCATGGCCGCAATGATTTCAGGATTACCAACGGCAAATCCAACCCGCCAACCTGTCATGGCATAAGCTTTTGCAACACCATTGACCACAATAGTCTGCTGGCGAATGCTTTCTGAAATGCTTGAAATCGGTGTAAAGCTGTTCCCATTGTATACCAAACGACCGTAAATATCGTCTGCCAAGATGAGAATATCGTGCTCTACAGCCCAGTTGCCAATAGCTTCCAATTCCTCACGACTGTAAATCATACCTGTCGGATTGGACGGACTATTGAGCAAGAGGACCTTGGTCTTGTCAGTCCGAGCAGCTTCAAGCTGAGCAACTGTCACCTTGAAATTATGTTCTTCTGTGGCAGTGACAAAGACTGGCACGCCTTCGTTCATCTTAATCTGGTCAGCATAGGAAACCCAGTAAGGTGTTGGAATGAGAACCTCATCACCAGGATTGATAACCGCCGCAAAGAAGGCGTAAAGAACAAACTTGGCACCTGTGGCAAGAACAACTTGATTGCGTTCGATAGAGTAGCCATAGAAATTCTCAAAGTAGGTATTGACTGCGTCCTTCAATTCTGGCAGACCTGAAGCCACCGTGTAAAAGCTAGCCTTGCCATTTTCGATAGACTGAATGGCTGCTTCTTGAATATTCTTCGGTGTGACGAAGTCTGGCTCACCCAAGGTCAGCTCTAAAATATCACGCCCTTCCGCCTTCAAGGCCTTGGCACGCGCACCAGCCGCCAAGGTCACACTTTCTTCCATTTCCAAAACGCGGTTTGATAGCTTACTCATAAGCCCTCCTTTTTGATAAAGTCTCCAGTTTTAAAATCAATGTTATAATAGGCCGTCCCTGACTTAATTTCCCAAATAGGCTTGCCCTCCCGCATGCCGATAATCGCGCGATCAATCTGGCCGGCTCCCTGCTCTTGGGCAATGGCCTCAGCCTGGGCTTGGGCAACGCCGTCAGATAGTTTGTAAACATAAACTTGGGAGGTTTGGTCTGACACTAGGATTGCCAGCTCTTGCCCATCAGAATCCGTCCCTAAGACGGTATGAAAGTCGTCCACACCTCGGTAGGAGCTAATCTTTTCAATGGTTTCCAACTGGACTGCTTGACGGGCCAGATTCTCTGCCCTCTCACTTGCCTGGGCATAGGGACTGCTGGCCATTTCCAAAATCAGGAGTATAGAAAATGTCAAAACCGTCAGGATAACTGCTGAACCAATCAAGAATTGTTGACCTAAGGTCAGGCTAATCCAAGGTTCACGTGATGTTTTCGCCATAATAGGAATATTATACTACAAGTTGCCACATATTGCTAATTGAATCCGAAAATTCTGCAAAAAAACTTCAGCTAAAATTCGATATGGGAAAATGCGCTCAAAATCTTGTCAGAATCAGCTTTTTCAGCCATCAAATTTCTTGCCAAAGGAACTAGTTATTGATAAAATATACTTATGAATAAAGTAGAAAACTCTCTAAAAGAAAATCAGCATGCCCTACATAGTTTAGTTGTCTTTCGTCGCGCTGCCAATACTATTAGCAGACAGGAGACAGAGATTATCAGAAAACATGGATTAACCGTTGGCCAATTCGGCGTGATGGAAGCACTTTACAATAAGGGGAATTTACGCATCCAGGATTTGATTGATAAGCTGCTCAGCACTTCTGGCAACATGACGGTAGTCATTCGGAATATGGTCCGTGATGGCTATATCTTCAAGACCCAGGATGAAAGTGATAAGCGGGCTTCCTTGATTGGTTTGACTCCTTTCGGTCGGGAAACGATTGAGAAGGTTTTGCCGGAACACTATGCTCATGTTGGAAAAATTTTCTCTGTTTTGAGCCAGGAAGAACAGGATTTATTGGCCGATTTACTAAAAAGATTCAAATTCATAGATAAAGATGTTGCTAATTAGTGATTTATGTGTTATGATAGTCACATCAAGTAATTAAGGAGTTACATTATGTCAAACATTTTATTTTTAGTTGGTTCTCTTCGTGAAGGTTCATTCACTGCTCAATTGGCTCAAGCTGCTGAAAAAGCGCTTGAAGGTAAAGCAACTGTATCTTACCTTGATTGGAAAGAAATTCCTGTATTCTCACAAGATTTGGAAGCTGATGCTCCTGCATCTGTAAAAGCTGCGCGTGAAGCAGTTGTTGCTGCTGACGCTATCTGGATTTTCTCACCAGTTTACAACGCTGCTATCCCTGGTTCAGTGAAAAACGTTCTCGATTGGCTCAGCCGTGCACTTGATTTGTCAGATCCACGTGGTGCATCTGCTCTTCATGAAAAAGTGGCAACAGTATCTATCACTTCAGTTGCACACCAAGAAGATGCAGCTGTTCAATACCGTGCACTTCTTCCATTCATCCGCACAAACTTCGTAGATGAATTGACATTTGCAACAAACGGCGCTCCAGTTGATGAAGAACAATTGGCTAAACAAGTTGACGCAGTTCTCGCTGCAATTAACTAATTCGCAAGCCTCCCTACAACAAGAACCTGTATTCACAAGCTAAATATGCTGAGCTGCAAATACAGGTTATAAGTCTATTTCTCAGGAGATAGGCTTTTCTTTTTTACTCAAAAAGTCCTAGGTTCTTAACTACCTAGGACTGCTGCTTTTAGCTGAATAGATTTTGTGTGCTTGAATTTGGACTACCCCAGACTTTTTGCGACAATATCCGCCGTCGAACTGATTTTCTGACGTCTTCTGGTCCTATTTCCTAGTTATTTTATAGCAGAATGGGGAAAGATTCTCAATACGCATATTCCATAGAATAGACAAGGCACCCAGATTCTGGGTGCCTATCTATTTTCTACTACCAAACAGGTCTGCTATCTGGCCTACAAGTGGGAGGTGAGAAGATGCAATATAAACCAATCATTCGACTAGTGGTGGGAATGTAGGTCCAGATAAAGACCATGTAGGATAGTTGGAAAGCATAAGGGTTACTCTTCTCTTCTGCGAGCTGTGCCTGCTATGGCAAGGGCAGCTAGGAAGAGGCTAGCACCAATTACAGTCACTGCATGTGAATCGCTGGTACCAGTATTTGGCAATTGAGCCGTACCAGGGCTAGCTGGTTGTGCAGGTCCTGCTGGGCTCGGTTGAGCTGGAGTTGTTGGAACTTCTGGCTCAACTGGAGTCTCAGGCTTGACAGGTGTCACAACAATCGGTCTACTTGGTCGAGCTGGTGGGCTCGGAATGTAGTTGATTGGTGTATCTTGACCTGGATTTCCGGGGATAGGAGGCGCAATGTAGCCCTTGGATGGATCACTTGGATCTACTGGCTGCAATGGTACTCCTCCTGGACCGACAGGGATATAACCCGGAACATGCGGAATAGATGGTAGATCTATACCTGGTTTGCCTGGGTCTGTCGGATGGTTCGGATACGGAATCGGAGTAGATGGCTGACCTGGAATGTTTGGCACATAGCTTCCAATTGGTACATAAGTGTAGACAACACTTGTACCGCCTGCTGGAATCTTACCAGAAGCATTGCTTGGTACTTCCTTGAGCAGATAGCCCTTGATGATCTCAGGGGTGGTCGTGTAATCATCACCAACCTTACCTGGAATGGACTTGCTTGGAATCAAATCATTGCCCTTGTCATCCACATAGCGCACGGTCACACTAGCGTCTTGTGGAATGTACTTGATAACAGTATCTTCACCTGGCTTGCTTGGTACAGGTGGCAGGTAGTTACCGTCTGGACCCTTAGGCAATTCTTTACCATCTGGTCCTACAGGGATGTAGCCTGGAACGACTGGCACAACACCTGTCGGAATACCTGGTTTACCTGGGTCTGTCGGATGGTTCGGATACGGAATTGGTGGCACTGGGTCGTGACCCTCTGGCAATTCTGGTACCCATGAACCGAGTTTATTGTAAACATAGACAACGGTTGTACCTTCTGCTCCCACCTTGCCCTTGCTGTTAGCAGGGATTTCAGTTAGATAGTAGCCCTCAATCATCTGTGGAGTGGTGGTGTAGTCATCACCGACCTTGACTTCCTTGCTTTCTGTTGGACGCAGGTCTGCACCCGTATCGTCCACATATTTGACAGTCAGGCTAACAGTGTTTGGAACATACTCGATAACCGTATCTTCACCTGGCTTGCTTGGTACAGGTGGCAGGTAGTTACCGTCTGGACCCTTAGGCAATTCTTTACCATCTGGTCCTACAGGGATGTAGCCTGGAACGACTGGCACAACACCTGTCGGAATACCTGGTTTACCTGGGTCTGTCGGATGGTTCGGATACGGAATTGGTGGCACTGGGTCGTGACCCTCTGGCAATTCTGGTACCCATGAACCGAGTTTATTGTAAACATAGACAACGGTTGTACCTTCTGCTCCCACCTTGCCCTTGCTGTTAGCAGGGATTTCAGTTAGATAGTAGCCCTCAATCACCTGTGGAGTGGTGGTGTAGTCATCACCGACCTTGACTTCCTTGCTTTCTGTTGGACGCAGGTCTGCACCCGTATCGTCCACATATTTGACAGTCAGGCTAACAGTGTTTGGAACATACTCGATAACCGTATCTTCACCTGGCTTGCTTGGTACAGGTGGAAGCTCATAACCTCCATCTGGACTTGGTTTCAATGGAATGGTTTGTCCAGGGTTATTTGGATCTGGGTAGACAGGAATGGTTCCAGGTATAGCTGGAATAGTCGGAACTTCTGTACCTGGCTTGGTCGGATCCTCCGGATCACGTGGGTAGGTCACAGGCGGCACAGGTTTAGTACCCGGTGGCACGACTGGTTTCCATTGGCCAAGAAGTGTGTAGGTCACGACTTCATTGATGTCTTCATCCTCAGCCTTGACGGTGCTTGCTGGCACTTCGAGCTTGTCTACCAGGTGGTTGTCCTTGAGCGGTGAAGTCACTTTTTCAAAGGTTTGATCAGCAGACCAGTCACCGTAGGTAATGGCATCTGTTACGATGTTAACCTTAGCTGTACGCTTGAAGGTCTTGGTTTCTTTGATTTCCTCAAAGACTGTATTACCCTTGGTATCCACATAAGAAATGGTACGCGTCACTTCTTCAGTCGTCACAAGATCTCTGACAGAATCTGGCCATTTCGGTCCGTCAGGATTGTTCGGATCAACTGGCTCACCTGGTTTAGGCGTTGGTGTATTTGGATCATCTGGGTCGATGTTCTCCGTCCGCTCTACCAATTCGTAGACAAAGGTGTTGGACTTCAGATCTGGTCCAAATGTGCCGTCCTTATCGTAATTATCCTTGTTGGTAACTGTGTAGCCCAGGTTTTCGTACATGGTAACAATGCTGGATACATCCATGCCCAGCTTATCGCCAGTCTTACCAGACAGGTCAATGGTCACCTTGGTCACGGGATTTTCAGGAACTGTCACGTCCACAAAGCTAATCTTACCAACTTGCTCAACCGGTTTGTAGGTAATCGGCGTTGGCTGGCTTGGATCCTTCGGTTTCGGTGGAATATAGTTGCCATCTGGATCCTTAGGCAATTCATTACCATCAGGGTCTACTGGTACATAGCCTGGATAGTCTGGGACCGTTGGAATTGGATTGTTTGGATCCTCTTCATTTGGTCTGGTTGGTTTTGGATCCGCAGGCTTGGTCGGATCGTTCGGATCGTTTTCATACGGAATGTCTGGAACTGGGTCATTTCCTGGAGGCGGTGTGACGGTCCAGCTAGACAGTTTCTTGTAGGTCACGACTTCGCTGATATCAGTCGTAGTTTCCGTAGCGGTCACATCCTCCGCAGTTGTACTAGCCTCTACCTTATCACCGTTCTTAGTCGCTGCAATAGCCACATAGCCGTCAATGACTGGCAATGGATTTCCTTCCAGAACAGCGTCACCATCCTTGGCTTCCCAATCCGTGTAGGTCACTTGCTTGGTCACGAAGTTGTAGCTACCTGTCCGCTCGAAGGTCACTGTTGTAGTCTTGGCTTCTGGAGCTGTTACAGTCTCGCCCTCTGGACTTTCGACCACATAGGACACCTTACGAGTAATGGTGCGAGAAACATCTTCCCACTTCGGTCCATCAGGATTATTCGGATCCACTGGCGTGCCTGGGGTCTGTGGATTATCTGGAGTGGTTGTAACAACCTTCTCTCTAAACACAACTGTGTAGACCTGTGGACTGGTTGTATCACGGTCAAATGTCGCATTAGTTGGGAAGTTGTCTTGAACCAACTCATAGCCACGTTCCTTAATCAAGGCAATGGTATCTGCTGTGCTGTATACAATTGGTTGATCTGCTAGACCAGTTACTTCATCAGCTGGAGAGAGAACCTTATTGCTGCCTTCTTCCAAGTATTGGATGACTGCCTTCTGTTCAAGGGCCTTGTAAGTAATAACTGTTGGCTGAGTTGGGTCAGTCGGTACTGGTGGGATGTAGTTACCATCTGGATCCTTAGGCAATTCATTTCCATCTGGTCCAACTGGGACATAGCCATCCACTTTCGGAATTGCTGGGGTCGGAGTTGGATCTGCCGGCTTGGTTGGGTCGGTCGGATGGTTGTCGTAAGGAATTGGTGGAACTGGGTCATTTCCTGGAGGCGGTGTGATGGTCCAGTTGGACAATGGTTTGTAGACGACGATTTCCTTGATATTGTCTTGAACATCCACACGAACTCCTGCCTCGTCAACGGCAATAGTCTCCGTAGTTGCTACAGGCTCGACCGCTGTGCCATTTTTCGTAGCAGAAACAGCCACATAGCCATCAATCTTCGGCAAGGCCTTACCAGACAGGTCAGCATCCGTACCTTCCTTGAGGGTCCAAGGTGTGTAAGAAATGGTGTTGGTCACAAAGTTGTAGGTACCAGTCCGCTCGTAGGTCACTGTGTCCGTGTGAGTCTCTCCTGTAATCAACTCGCCCTCTGGACTATCCTTACGGTACTCAATGGTACGGGTAATAGACTTGGTCACCGCATCCCAGGTTGGACTATCATCACGACCAGGATTTGCAGGATCACCTGGCTTCGGATTAGTTGGATTGTCGGGATCAGATGGATCCTGTGGCTTGATGGTTGTGGTCTTCGGTATTAGGATAACATCAAAGTTTTGAACGCCCGGCTGATCGTCAAAGGTTGGATCTGTCGCATCCGCAAAGGCATTGCTTTCAACCATGTAGCCAAGTTTTTCAAAGTCCGCAATCTTCTGTGGAGAGTTAGGGAAATCAATAGCATCATCTGGATGACCTTCAGCGCCTTCCTTGCTCAATTCTACCGTTTCAGTACCAACTTTAGCCTTGTAAGTAATGGTTGCCATCTGTTTATCATTTTCACGATAGATAACTGTGATGGTCTCATCCGCGTCATCTCCAGAAACAGTTGTATCTGCTGGAACCACTGCCTTATCAGGCGTAAAGTTATTAAGTAGAGGTGAAGTTACTTCTGGGAAGGTTGTTGTGTCACCTACTGGTGTCCACTCCGTATAGCTAATCTCACCAGTCTCTGGATCAGCAATAGCCGTACGAGTAAAGGAGACTGTATGCTCAAGAGGAGCAACTGGCGCATCATCTTTATCCACTGTAACTGGGCTATTATCTGCATAGACATAGTTGATGGTCCGTTTGACAGTCGTGGTCAATTCTTTCTCTGGGACATCGATGATGTGCGGTGTGTAGGTCGTTTCAACTGGAGTACCATTCACATCCTTGATACGGATAGTCACTGGTGTCACATCGCCTACATAGTCCGTCACTGGTTTGAAGGTCACACTGCCGTTAGGATTCAAGGTGTAGGTACCTTGACCGTCGATGGTCAGACTAGTCACTTCTTGTTCGCCATCAATCAATTTCAGGGTTGATGGGTCCAAAGCAACCGTTTCCTTTACAGAGTCATAGTCGCCATCACCATTTAAGTCTAGCTGGCCTGGTTTGAAGAAGTCTGTAGTAGATTTTTGCGGTGTATTCTTAACTGCATAGGTCTCATCCTGCTCAGCTGTCGGACGTACTTGGACAACTACTGGTGTGTAGCTAGTTTCAACAGCTGTGCCGTTTGAATCCTCTACTTGCACACGAACTGGGGTCGCTGTACCAAAAAAGTCTGGCTTCGGTGTGAAGGTAATAGTAATGACATCTGCCTTCTTATCCAATTCGTAGGTACCGTGTGGTCCCTCCACTTTGTCGACTTTATTGCCATTTTCATCCAAAAGGGTCACTGTGTCTGGCAGCAAGTCTCCGACTGTCGACTGGTCAGCCGGAACAGCAGCAGATTTGACAAAGCTGACCGTGCTGTTGGCATTATCAGCTGTAAAGGTCACAGCCGCTTCCTGAGTCTTACCTTGGAGGTTGACAGTGGTTGCTGCTTGGGCAGTCGGGGTAATCGGGGTAATGGTTGGGGTGTAGGTCGTGGACACTGACGAGCCATTCGTATCTTTGGCAATCACAGTCGCTGGGTCAACGACACCGATATACTTCTTACCAGCATCATTCGGTGTGAAGGTCACAGTACCTGTGCTACCATCTACAGTATAAGTGCCGACTTCTGTCTTAGCACCGTCAACTATCGCATAGGCCTTAGCAGTATCTGCTTCCGTATTAGTTTCATCAATCAGCTTAATCGGATAGATGCCTCCACCTTCAGGTGTGTGGCCCATCTTGACATTTTCGTCACCTGATGTGAAGATTGGCGTACCTGTTTGGATCGCACCTTGGACACCTGTGGAAACAGCCGGTGTGGCAGTTGGTCGAACAGCTACGACATGCGGTACAAAGCGGCCGTCCATAGTACCCGCAGGCTGACCCGCTAGAGTAACATCAGGAGAGACATTTTCAAGATTATTTTGCTCAGTCTTAGCGTGCCAACCAGTTGTGTAGGCTACATCGTGGGCATCCTTGACGGTAGACGAACGACGGATAGAAATGCCTTTAGCTACTTTGAGAGGATTCCCATCTGGATCAATCTTGCTTCCGTCCGCATACTCAGTGATAAAGCCAGCTTCTGGGATGAATTCTACACTAACATTGTCACCAGCACCTGTCAGCTTGTACTTACCTTCGCCTGCGACTACATAGTAGCCTTCCGAATCCAAGTCTGTATCAGCAACCAGCGTTCCATCTGCCTTGACGATTTGTGGGGCTACCTTTTGGTCAATCTTAGCAGGTGTAGTCGAATAGCGATTTTCACCATAGGCAAAGAAGTTCACGACACCAGTCTGTGTCTGACCTTGCTCGCCCCTGCTCTCTGTCAGGCTACCACGAGGTGGGTGGGTCATCTGAATCTGGAAATCTTCCACCTCACCAGAGTAAGCTGTCAGGTCTGGAGTTATAATATCTACAGCATCCAGGGCAATCCGCATTCGAACTCCCAGCTTGGTAACAACTGGGTCAACATTTTGATAAATATCATTGAAGTTGAGTGTGTATTGCTCTTTACCATTGACAATACGAATCAAACCAGAGTTTTCAGAATCATCAAATTTACCATCGTTGTTAAAGTCAATCCAGCCTTGGACATAAGCCTCAGCATGGCCGTTAGTGTTGGCAATAAACTTGAGCTCGTAACTTCCATTATCTGCATGGTGAAGCGTGTAGTTTGTGCCTGCTTCAACATCATCACCCATGAGCTGGGCAGGACCTTCGTCAAACTGGTTGATTAGCTCGTCACGGTACCATGGCACAGATCCTGGTGGAATACCTTCAGGAATAAAGTCGATATCACCCATAACTTTACCAAGATATGGTTGTTTCTCGGCAGCGCTGAGTGAAATAGAATGGGCTCCTGAGCCATAAGATTCTGGAGCATCACCATGATCTAGCAAGGCCACACCTATCATAGTAGACTGTCGGCCAGTTGCTGCAATGTAAACCCCTACCTCTGATGCATTTTTGGTCATGATGATTGGAGTTGAATGCCCTGTATCAATATGGTTAGATACTGGACCAAAAACTTTCGTACCAATACCATCTACTACCCTTAGACCACCTTCAGTTGCTACAGCTGCTTTTTGTACAGCTGTCTCCCATGAAGAATCCGTCGCTTCATTTACCCAATACTTCGGTTCATAAAAATCATACCATTCCTGAGATAAGTGTGAGCGCTCTTCAGCCATATAATTGATATGGCCGTATATTCCCGAACTACCCACAATTCCCTTAGGTTTATAGGATGTCACGGTACTATCATTTGATAATTCACCAAATAGCTCAAAATTCTCACCATTAGTTGTATAAATTTCAATTTCCGAATCACCAGATTCTTCACCTGACATCAATACAACGTTGATTGGAATTTCATTATTCAAATAATATGCTTTTGTCTCAAACTTAACACCGACGTTACCACCATCTGCATATGATCTCAAAGTAACATCACCGGTTATATCTAACCCTTGACGTTTTGCATTTGAATATGTATCCTGAGGAGCTGCTACAATTCGTGCATCATTTCCATAATCTGCTTCCGATTTATTTGCAGCATAAGTTTTCAAATTGGCATTCACAGCATTTGGGTTGTAAGTGCCTTCATGAGCAGTGCCCTCCACACGATTTTTATATACATCTGTTGCTTGGAATGGCCGTAATTCTTTTACAGTTACCTCAACTCTATAACCAGGAGTAATTTCTTTTACATATTTTGAACCAACTCTTAACGCTGGCATACCTGCAACCGTATCTAGAGTATCACCCCAAGCTCCATCTCTGTTAGAAAAATCAAGCCAGGTGATTTGTCTCTTAATTTTCTGCAAGTCAGCGGCATCATAGTTTTTGAAATGCTCTGCACCTTTATAGGTTGTCGCATCGGCACCGTCTGTCGGTTGGTCGACTTGACCGTCGGCTGCTGGTGGCACTGTTGCCCTAAGGCCTGTATAGCCTTCTGTTACTACCTTGGTTTCTGGGACAGCTACAGGGCGCACTGAAAAGGCTACTGGGTTGGCCTGGCCTTCGTGGACGGTGGCGGTCACGCTGGTCTTGGCTGGGTCTGACAGCTCATAGCCCTTCGGCAGGTAGTCAGCTGTGACGTTCACTTCTGCGCTAGCCTTTTCCTCAGTAGTGGTGACGATGGTCGCCTGTGGTTTGCCCTTGCCGACCTCTTCCTTAGTGGTTTCTTCCACATAGGAGGCATGGTAGACGATACCTGCTTGGCGTTCGACAGGTGCTTCCACCTCTGGTGCAGCTGGTGCTTCTGGCGCAACTGGCTCAGCAGTTACTTCTGGGACAACTTCCGCAGGTGCTACTGGAGCTTCAAGGACAGGTGCTTCTGGCTCTGGACTTGGCAGGCTTTCCACCACGGGAACTTCTGGCACTTCTACTGGAAGCTCAGCTGGTGGCGTCTCTGGGACTGGGACTTCTACCGCTGGCTGGGTAGAAAGGTCGATTTCCTCCGCCTGGGCCAATGGACCTGTCGCTAGACTGGCGATGGCAACACCAAGCAAAACACTGGCAGCACCGAAATGGTACTTACGAATGGAGAAACGCTGGCGTAGACTATACCAGTCAAAACCACGATTCCTCCGATTAGGTTTATTTGACATTGCAAACCCTCCTCTATAAATTATTTTGTTTTTTAAAACAATTTAAAGATAGCATATAGTTTTGTATAAATCAAGAATTTTTATGTTATTATAAGTATCTCTAATAGGTTATATATATTTGTATTTTGTTAGAATGGTTTATCGGTAAAATATTCATGGAAAACTGCTATTTTATTAGGTTTTATTGACAGATCAATAAAAAATATCCCCTACAAATTTTTGCAAGGGATAATGACTGATTTGTGAAATTTTCACAAAAATTATTGATAAAATACATTTATATATATATATATATATATATATCTGTATTAGTATGTTATCGGTAGCTTGGTTTCCTCCGCTACGACCAGGCGCTTGTCCTCCTTGTCCGTAAAGGGCAGGACTGGTGGGCGCAGTCTTTCCAAGCAGGAGACCACTTGGCTACCATCCTGGTTAAACTTGAGCAGGGCATAGTAAGGGTCGTGGTAAAAGAGGAAGGTGTAGCCTTGACTGTAGGCTTGCTTGATCCACTTTTCCTTGGCCTTGATACTGTCCATAGGGTAGTCGTCTACTGCTGCCACCCAGAGGGGATTGAAGTGGGCATGGGTCAGGAGGGTGTCGGCCATGTGTATCAGGGTCTCCCCAACTTGCTTGAGCAGGATGATGCTGTGGCCACGGCTGTGACCGCCTGTGTGGTGCATCTCAATGCCGTCGACCAGCTTGAGCTCTGATCCAAAGGTCTGGACCTGGTCTTGGATGGCCTGCCAGTTTTCAGGCAGGTAGGTTGCCCTGGTACGGGGATTGGGATAGCGCACTTCTTCCCACTCGATGTCATTGATGTAGATGGTGGCATTTGGGAAGGTGGGAACCAGCTCGCCATCGACTAGCCTGGTCAGGCCACCGGCATGGTCATTGTGCATGTGGGTCATGAGGACCACATCGATATCCTCAGGGCTGAGGCCCAGCTGGTCCAGGCTTTCTAGGACACGGTTTTCTGAGATGACGCCGAGATTTCTCCGGAGTTTGTCACTGAGCTTTTCCGTTCCCAGACTGGTGTCGATCAGGTAATGCTTGCCCTGGTAGCTGATGAGGATGGGGTCTGTCAGGTCATGGATAAGCCCCTGTTCATTGGTCGGGTAATAGCGGGACCAGACAGCCTTGGGCACAGGTCCGAAGATGGTTCCTGCATCCGTGTACTTGTCTGCCCCTCTCAGCCAGGTCAGGGTCATCTGGCCGAATTGGTAGGTTTGTAGTTTCATATTTTCATATTCTCCTCATTTCACATGAGTTTTACAGCCACATTTCTGCAATTTTTTTCTTGAGTCGATCTGTTTTTCCGCCGTATTCCTTGGTAATATTTGCATCGTGAACATAGCGCTCGATATCATCGTTTCCGATGAAGCTATAAGCTCCAGTTATACGAACTACTTCCTCAGAAATGGTTGAGGCCAATCTGGAGGTAATGATTTTCAGCATGGAGACCTCCCGTTCGTCCGACATATCGGTCCGCAGGTAGTCATGGTAATAGGCTTCGCAGGCAACCAGGGCCGTTTTCAGGTCGACGATGCGGAGTTGATTGATAGATACGTCGATAGGACGCTTGCCAAAGCCCCGGCGAATCTGTGAATAGGCCAGACCTTTCTTGAAGGCACCTTCTGCAATGCCCAGGGATTGAGCACTGATGGCCAGCCGCATCTTAATCATAGACTGGGTGTACTGTTGCTTGCCGGCAATCTGGTGGCCCAACAGCTGGTCGTTGGTCAGCTGGACATTTTCAAAACTAATAGGCGCCAGCGGCATAGAGCGGACACCGACCTTGTCAATGGTGGGACCGACCTGGACACCGGGAGTCTTGCTGTCGAGGACAAAGATAGCCATGTCCTTCTTGCCGTACTGGTCCACGGTCTGGCAGAGGACAAATAGGACATCTGCCATAGGAGCATTGGAGACCATCTGCTTGCGACCGTTGATAATCCAGCCCTTGTCGGTCTGTCTGGCCATGGTTTCGGGAAATTGCTTGTCCAGATTGATATCTTCCTCGGAAAAGGCAAAGACACCAATTTTTTTGAAATTGAGCAAATCATCCAGATAGCGCTCCTTCTGCTCAGAACTGCCAAAATGCTCCAAGAGCCAGATGGCAAAGAAGGCCTGGGTCATGAGGATGGCCGCCAAGGAGGAAAACTCGATGGACAGGAGGCGAATGACCTCTAGAAAGGTCCTGAGCCCGCTGTCTCTGTCCACAGTTTGGTGGAGCAGGTGGAAAATCTTGTGGTCTGTGACCAGCCGATTGATAAAGAGGAGCGGAAAGAGCTTGTGCTCATCATAGTGGGCTGCTTGGCCAACTATCTCAGCCTGGATATAGTCGCTAATCTGGTCTAACTTTTCTTGGTCGTATTGCATGATTCACCTACTTTATTCGACAGGCGTGTAGTATAATTTCAGGAATTCTTCGTAGACAAAGGACTCGATTTCATTGGTCTTGGACTTGTACGGTCGGCAGAACCAGATATTAAAAGGCAAAAAGTCTCTGAAGCGGACCATGGTGTGCTTATCCTTGTCCACCAAATCTTCGATTGGCCGGGGCAGGAGGGTGATGATATTATTGCCAGATGTAGCTTCGATTAGGTAGTCCCAAGAGTAGGCTAGGAAGCTGAGCTTAGGCTTGATTTTTTCTTTTTTGAACTTGTCCTTGAGGATGTGGTAGGTGGTGTAGGACTTGTTAAAGGTGGCGACTTGATAGGGTTCAATGTCCTTCCACTCTAGAAGGTCCTTGCTGGCCAAGGGATGATTCTTGTCCATAAAAGCCACGTATTCATCCATCTGGATGATGTGCTGCTCGTATTTTTGACTATCCAGGGAGGTCGGCTCAATGACCACGACAAAGTTGAGGTCCTCAGCCAGGAACATGCGATTGAGGTCCACTCCTCCTCCTTCGGTAATCTGGATATCAATATTTGGGTGTTTGAGCAGGAAGTCCGGCAGGATATTGGCAAAATAGACCCGCAATATCAAAGACGGAATACCCAGACGGATAGTGCCCTTCTGCTTGGTAGACTCGGTCTGAATCATTCTTTGCATGTCTTCATATTTCTCGACAATTTCGGTGGCAAAGTGGTAGACACGCTCACCTGCCTCGGTCAGTTTTTCCAGGCGACCATTTTTACGATGGAAGAGCTGGAGCCCTTCATTGGTCTCAAACTGGGTGATGAACTGGCTGAGAGCTGACTGGCTGATATGAATCTTCTTGGCGGCTAGGGATAGATTACAGTTGTTCTCAACAATATTGATAAAATACCCCATTTGAACAATATCCATTCCCATAGCATATCCTCCTTTGTCCTTTTGGACAAGCGTTTTTCATATAATCTTGTCTCACCTATCTGAACTGGTAGCTAGGTGATGTTTTTTCATGTTTTGTTTATCGTTTTGCCCTAAAAATCTGGCAACTAAGGTTTCAATTTGTTTTTAGTAGACAACGATAAATCTATCAATTCATTATATCACATTACTGAGTATTTTTAAATAAATCCGCTCGAATTTTACAAATAAATCCCAGCAAATTAACTACTGGGATATTTCTTGTACTTAACATCTATCAAACCGACCTCAAGAACTGTCCCATTGTCTTGTTACTAGTAAGTGTAGCTAGTAAAGTCAGGTTTGCGGAAATGCTTTCCTAGATTGGCATGGTGATGACATTGTCAGCAACGACCACGTCACCTGCTGTTTTTTCTAGGACTTCTTCTACCGTTACTCCAGGAGCTACTTCCTTGAGCAGGTATTTGCCATCTTGGAATTCAAATACGGCTAATTCGGTGATGACCATGGATACCACTCCTTTGGCAGACAGTGGCAGGGTGCATTCTTTGAGGATCTTGGATTCACCATTTTTATCGACATGTTGCAGGGCCACAATCACGCGCTTGGCACCAACCAAGAGGTCCATGGCGCCGCCCATGCCTGGCGCGAATTTTCCTGGAATAATCCAGTTGGCAATGCTGGCGTCCTGGCTAACTTCGAGGGCTCCAAGCACAGTCGCATCCACGTGACCACCACGGATGATGGCAAAGGATGTTTGGATATCAAAGGTTGAAGCTCCTGGCATAAGGGTGATGGGAGCACCACCTGAGTTGGCAATATTTGGATGGTAGTTATCCTTGCCTGGGGTTTCACCGAAACGAAGGGCTCCATTTTCAGCTTGGAGGATAACGCTCACTCCAGCTGGGATATAGTCAGCAGATGCGTTTGGAATACCGAATCCCAGGTTGACAACGTCTCCGTCATGGAATTCTAAAGCGACACGACGTGCAATAACTTCTTTTGCTTTCATATTTTTACACCCCTGCTAGTTTCTTCGTTTCTGTCCAGAGAGCACCCATCATTTCATGGTGTTCTTGTGCTGTCAAACCTTGGACGACATAATCTACTAAAATACCAGGAATATAGACATCATCCGGCTTGATTTCTCCGATTTCTACCACTTCATTGGTCTCAACGATGACTGTGTCGGCAGCCAGGGCCAGTTGCAATGAAATGTTTTTAGTGGTTCCTTCGATGTAAAGGTTTCCGTACTTGTCTGCCTTGCTGGCCTTGATTAAGGCTACGTCAATTTTCAATGGATCATAGACTAGGTACTCACGGCCGTTGCGGACAACTTTTTCTTGTTTTTCTTCTAGGATAGTTCCAACGCCTGTCGGTGTCAATACGGCACCTAGACCTGCACCTGCAGCGTGGAGGCGTTCAACCACTGTGCCCATCGGTGTGAATTCAACTTCCATCTCACCGCTGAAGTAGGCTTTTTGGGCACCTGGTGAGGTTCCGACGTGGGCTGCTATGTATTTGGATACTTGGTGGTTTTCACAGAGACGACCTACTCCGACTTCCTTACCAGGATGGGAGGTTACGACAGATGTCAGAGTCAGGTTTTTTGTGCCTTGTTCCACCAAGCCATCAATCAATTCAAAGGGTTCACCGACACCGAGGAAGCCTGAGATTCCCACGATGTGTCCCGGTTGTACCAGCGATACTGCTTCTTTGAGCGTTACAATTTTTGCCATTTTTTTCTCCTCGTCAAAGCTACTTATTTCCGTGTAAAGACTGCTTTTCGTTTTTCAACAAAAGCGCCCATGCCTTCTTTTTTATCCTCTGTTGAGAAGAGGAGTGCTTCTGCTTCTGTTTCCAAGCGGATAGCACTTTGCAGTGGTAATTCTGTTCCCACGCTGATGACATGTTTGGCTTTTTCGACAGCCAACGGAGCATTCTTCAAAATAGATTTTGCTAGATTTTCAGCTTCCTGCATCAATTCCTCTGCTGGGACCAGGCGATTGAGTATGCCGAGTTCGACTGCTTCTGGTCCTTTTACATTTCGAGCCGTGAAAATGAGTTCCTTGGCCTTGCTGATGCCGATGAGGCGTGGCATCCGTTGGGTTCCTGCAAATCCTGGTATAATTCCAAGTGTCACTTCAGGGAAGCCCAACAACACTTTCTCATGGCCCAGACGAATGTCTGTTGACAGAGCCAATTCCATACCACCTCCCAAAGCATATCCGTTAATTGCTGCAATGGATGGCTGGCGAAGATGTTCTAGTCTGGAGAAAGTATCATTGGCATAGGTCATGTATTCGAAGGCTTGTGTCGGCGTCATCTTATCCATTTCCTTGATGTCTGCGCCGGCTACAAATGATTTCTCACCTGCACCCGTGACGATGACTACACCAATTTCTGTACTGGTTTCCACTACATCCAATACTTCATTCAAGTCTTTCAAGACTTGTGAGCTGAGGGCATTCAATGCTTCTGGACGATTGATAGTGATATAGCCGATGCCATCTTTGACGTCCAACAATACAGTTTTGTTCATAAACATTCTCCTAATGTGTAATGTGATCGGTCACCTAGGGTCAACAATGCAACCAATCGATTGACAAAATGTAAAACGCTTACATTATTAGTTTATCAACTATTTACATATTCGTCTACTTAAGAAATTTTAATAGTTGTATTAGGTGGGCTTATAGAAATTGTGCGAAAACCAACTTATTTATTGAGGTTGTTCAACCATCAAAAAGTAATCAAGAACGCTTTCCCAAAAAGTAAAAAAGCACCCAGATTTCTCCGGGCACTAGAGGTTAGGAAGCTTTTTTAGATTTAGCAATGTAGTAAAGCTGGAGCAAGATTCCGACCACGGCCATGCCGATGACGATATAGAAGGCCATAGAGTAGTCTCCATTGTTGGCTTGAGCCAGACGAGCACCCAGCTGTGGTCCTGCAATAGCAGCCACACCGTAAGCCGTAAACATCCAGCCGTAGTTGGTACCTACATTGGCCACACCCCAGTTATCAGCCGTGATACCTGGGAAGGAACCGAGGAAACCACCGAAGGACAGGGCAACCAGCATGACACCGATGATAGCCAGGACACTGCCCTCACCTTTAAAGGTCGCTGTCAGGAAGAGCCCTCCTGCTACTGCAGCAAACATGGCAACAACGGTCGGGTAGCGACCAATCTTATCAGACACGGCTCCCCAGAAAATCCGGCCAAAGGTATTGGCGATGGAAACCAGCATGACAAAGAATGTCGCTTCACTGACCAGCTTGTATTGGTCAGAGATGGATGCGGCACCACCGATAATCATCATACCGCCGGTCGCACCGAGGATGTAAATCAACCAGAGTAGCCAGAAATTGCCTTCACGCAACATTTCCTTATGGGTCTTACCAGTCGGAGCTGCAGCACCTGGTGTCGGAGCAGCTGCTGGAGCCTTTTCCATGACCAGGGAAGACGCACAGATGACCACCAAGAGGGCAATACCCAGTACATTGAAGGTCCGGTAAACACCCATGGCGCCAATCATGCCTTTAGCAACTGGCCCGATAATCAGGGGACCAAGACCAAAGCCTGCCGCTGTCAAACCACCAGCCAGACCTTTTTTATCAGGGAACCATTTGGAAGCGACCGAAGTGGCTGCACCATAGGCAGACCCGATACCTAGACCCAGGATGACACCGTAGGTCAGATAGAGAATCGACAAGCTGGTTGCAAAGCCTGTGGCAAACATGCCCAGACCAAAGAGGATACCACCTAAGAATACAAATTTCTTAGGACCGAGGGCATCAACCTTGGGGCCGAAAATAATCATTCCGACCGGAACCATGGCAAAGGAGATACTAAAGGCCAGTGAGGTCTGGGCCTGTACCCATCCTTGGTCGGCATTGGCTTCCAAGAGAGCTTTTTGGAAAACGGACCAGGCATAGCCCGCTCCCAAGGAGAGGTTGGTCAAGATGGCCGCCGCCAAAATGACCCAACGATTTGGTGTTTTTTTCATAATCTTTCCTCACATAATCTACAAATGGTGAAAGTTACTCAATGAAAATCAGGAAGACGCGGAGAACTCTGACGCTTATGGTTTTATGGCGACGGGCTGAAAAGCACACCCTGAGCTTTTCACATATCAAGTCGAGTCAACAACGTCTGCGTTTGATTTTCGAAGAGTACTATCTGCTCACGATAACGGCTATCCCCATACCACCACCGATACAGAGAGTTGCTAAACCGCATTTGGCATCACGTTTTTGCATTTCATGTAGAAGTGTGACAAAGATACGGGCGCCTGACGCTCCGATTGGGTGACCTAGGGCAATGGCACCACCGTTTACATTGACAATATCTGGATTGAGTCCTAGTTCGCGATTGACTGCGCAAGCTTGGGACGCAAAGGCTTCGTTGGCTTCAACCAAATCTAGGTCACTGACAGACAAGCCTGCCTTATCCAGGGCCTTACGGGATGCGTAGATAGGACCGCAACCCATAATAGTTGGATCTAGACCTGCACTTGCATAAGATTTGATAGTAGCAAGGACTGGCAGACCCAATTGTGCAGCTTTTTCACTGCTCATCATAATGATAGCCGCTGCTCCGTCATTGATACCAGAGGCATTTCCGGCAGTAACAGTACCGTCTTTCTTGAAGGCTGGGCGCAATTTAGCCATGCCTTCCATGCTGGCATTTTCACGTGGATATTCGTCTGTGTCAAAGACGAGTGGATCGCCCTTACGTTGCGGAATCAGGACTGGTACGATTTCGTCTTTGAATTTACCTGCCTTGATAGCAGCGACAGCCTTTTCCTGGGAACGAACCGCAAAGCTATCCTGATCTTCACGGGTAATATTGTACTTGGCTGCGACATTTTCTGCTGTGATACCCATATGCATTGGCTCAAAGGCATCCGTTAGTCCATCTTTTAGCATGGTATCAATCACTTTGCTGTCGCCCATGCGGGAACCCCAGCGCTGATTTTGAATAACATACGGCGCCTGGCTCATATTTTCCGTACCACCTGCAATGACAACATCTGCATCTCCCAAAAGGATAGCTTGGGCTGCTAGGCTGATGGTTTTCAGACCAGAACCGCAAACTTTATTAATGGTGAAGGAAGGAGTCGTTACAGGCAAGCCAGATTTGATACTAACTTGACGTGCGACGTTTTGTCCAAGACCTGCACCAAGTACATTACCAAAAATCACTTCATCAACCAAAGTAGGATCAAGGTTAATTTTTTCGAGTGCGCCTTTGACAGCAGTTACCCCCAAATCAACAGCAGATATATCTTTTAAACTTCCACCGTAACTGCCAATTGGTGTTCGAACAGCTGCTACAATTACTGCTTCTCTCATTTTTTTCTCCCTTCCTAATACGTAAAGAATCCTTGACCAGTCTTACGACCAAGTTTACCAGATTCCACCATTTTTTTAAGAAGTGGAGCTGGACGATATTTTGGATCCGCGAAGCCATTGCTCAAGACATTCATAATAGCCAAAACAACATCGAGGCCAATTAAATCAGCTAGAGCTAATGGGCCAATCGGATGGTTGGCACCCAATTTCATGGCTGTGTCAATTTCTTCTGCACTGGCAACGCCTTCTCCCAAGACAAAGATTGCTTCGTTGATCATTGGAATCAGGATACGGTTGACCACAAAGCCATAGGAATCCGCCACGCGCACCGCTGTTTTATTGATTTTTGCAGTGACTTCTTCTACCGCAGCAGCTGTTTCTGGAGAGGTTTGAATGGCACGAATAACTTCGACCAATTTCATAAGAGGAGCTGGGTTAAAGAAGTGCATACCTAGCACCTTATCCGGACGACCTGAAACGGCAGCAATATCGGTCACAGACAGGGAGGAGGTATTGGATGCCAGGATGGTTTCTGGAGCTGTAATCTCGTTTAATTGCTTAAAGATGCTCAGCTTGATATCGCGGTTTTCAGTTGCAGCTTCAACGACAAGTTGCACATGTTTGGCATCCTGGTAATCTGTCGACGGGATCAATCGTGCATAGGCTGCGTCTGCTTCTTCCTGAGTCATTTTTTCTTTTCCAACAGCACGATCAAATTGTTTCTTAATACCTGCTAGACCACGTTCAACAAATTCTAATTTAATATCATTGAGATAGACAGTGAAGCCTGATTGGGCAAAAACTTGAGCAATCCCGCTGCCCATTTGACCAGACCCAATGACCATAACATTTTTAATTTCCATTATACTTTTTCCTTTCCTTTCGCCCTAGAGTCAATATCCTGGGAGCAGGAGATTCCCCACTCCCGGATGAATTGCTTACTCTTAGAAAATCATTTCTCTTTTCAAGAGCCTTGACCAGCGCAAATCTCCAGTGGAAGTTTGCGGCCTGTCGCCTTGAGCCGAGAGATGGAATTTCAATGAGTTTTAGACGAAGGCACCGATTCCAGTCAATTCACGCGCCACAATCATGGCATTGATTTCGTGTGTTCCTTCATAGGTGTAAATAGCTTCCGCATCTGTGAAGAAGCGAGCAACTTCTGTTTCGTAGGTAATACCGTTACCGCCGCAGACTTCACGAGCCAGGGCTACTGTTTCTCTCATGCGGAGAGAGTTGTGGAGCTTAGCCAGTGAAGAGTTGAGCATTTCTTCTGTGCCAGATTCTTGGATTTCGGCAATGCGTGCGGAGTAAGCAATGGCTGCCTGCACATTTGCCTGCATACGAGCCAATTTTTCCTGTACCAATTGGAAGCCACCGAGTTTGCGACCGAATTGTTCACGAGTTGTGGTCAAGCGAAGGGCTGCATTGAAGGCACCAGCCGCTGTACCCATGGCAATGTAAGCAACGTCTGCGCGTGTGCGAACGAAGATTTTCGCTACATCACCATAGCCGTTGATATTGACAAGACGGTCTGCTTCAGGAACTTCCACATCTTTGAGTGTAATGTGACCATTGTTTACGATACGGAGGGAAATCTTGTGCTCCACGTTTTCCACAGAAAGACCTGGGCTACCTTGTTTCACCATGAAACATTTGATTTTCTTGGTTTCCACATCGCGGGCAAAGATTGGAATAAAGTCTGCTGTCTTAGCACCACCAATCCAGCGTTTTTCGCCGTTCAATACCCAGACATCACCCTTGCGCTCAGCTGTTGTTGCAAGACCACCTGCAATGTCAGAACCATGGTCAGGCTCTGTCAAACCGAAACAGGTCTGTGCTTCAAAATTACGAACTGGTGTACCAAAGCGCTCAATCTGCTCCTGGCTACCACCAATGAGAATCGTATTGTAACCAAGTCCGCCATGCACTGTGTAGAAGGTTGCAACAGACGGATCGAAGCGAGCCATTTCCAGGTAGAGGAAGGCGTTGTAAAGCTCACCAGCCTTCCAAGATCCTTCGCGACCAACGAACAAATCTGGGTGAGTCATAATTTTGGCTGCTGCAAATGCTCCCAGGATTTCTTCACGTGGAAGCAGGGCTTTTTCATAGCTGTCAATCAAGACTGGACGAACACGTGCTTCTAATTCTTGGCGCAAGTGTTTCAAGACTTTCAGTTCACCCTCCGTCAATTTTTCGGCATAACCGAACAAATCTTCTGGGTACAACTCTCTAGCTAATTCTTTAACTGACATGGTAATAGACTCCTTTTTGTATTTTTTGCTTTTCGTAAAGCGTTTACATTTTGTTGACAACATTATAATATAACGAAATTACATAAAAATCTACTTAATAAAAATTAATACGACTATAAGTGAAGATTATAGAATTTCACAAAGTAGGAAAACACAAGAATCCTTACCATTCCTAACTTTGGAAAGTATAAAAATAGGAAGAACAGAAAGTTTGTGAAGAAAAAAGCAGACTGGATTCTGAATCCAGCCTGCCAAAGAGGAAATTGGTAGTGTATTAAAAATTAGAGGTGGAGTTTCTTCAAGACATGATCTGCTTCTGTAAAGATTGCCTCGATAATGGCCTTGGCAGGCTTGATGTCATTGACCAGACCAGCAATTTGTCCAGCCATGAGAGAGCCGTTTTCAGCATCTCCATCCTTGACCGCCTTGGCAAGAGCCCCCATAGTGATTTCTTCCAGATCATGACGGGAAGTAGCCTGAGCCTCGATTTCCAGATATTTGTCTGTCATAGCATTGCGGATACAGCGCACCGGCGCCTTAAATTTGCGACCAGTCACGACAGTTGAGGTGTCTACCGCATCCAGCACAGCCTGCTTGTAGCTATCTGGTATCGGGCATTCTTCTGCCGCGAGGAATACGGTCCCCATCTGCACCCCTTCTGCTCCCAGGGCAAAGGCTGCGACCACACCATGGCCATCTGCCACACCACCTGCACAAATCACAGGAATATCTAGAGCAGCAGCCACCTGTCTCGTCAGGGGCATGGAGGCCGTTTCGCCGATGTGACCACCAGCTTCCATCCCTTCAGCCACTACAGCATCGCAGCCCAATTCCTGCATTTTGAGGGCCAGCTTGACACTTGGAATAACCGGGACCACCTTGATACCAGCTTCCTTGAGACGAGGCATATAGGGTTTCGGCGTACCTGCACCTGTGGTCACAACCTTAACCCCTTCTTCAATCAGGACTTCCACAATCTCTGCCACATTGTCCATCATCAACATCAGATTGACCGCAAACGGCTTATCCGTCAGGGCCTTGGTCTTCCGAATTTCCTCTCGGACCTCATCTGCCGTCATGCCGCCTGAAGCAAGAATACCCAGACCGCCAGCGTTTGAGACAGCACTGACCAATTGGTGACGAGAAATCTGAGCCATGGCTCCTTGGAAAACGGGATACTGGATACCCAACAATTCTGTAACACGATTCATCTTGCATATTCCTCCTGTTTCGTTATCTTTGTCACAATCATACCAAATATTGAAACCCTTTTCAATCCTTCTTCTATTACAAAATCTTATGTCAACCATAACAAATTGTAATGTGTCTGGACTAGCCTATTTTGGCGGGATAACATTGGCCTGACCAGCTATGACCTTGACATCATCCTGATTGGTCACGATAGTCTCCAAGGTCAACCAGCCCTTGTCATCAATGTCTGTAATGGTCGCAGTCGCAGTCAAGGTATCCCCGATTCCAACGGGTTTGAGGAATTTCAACTCCTGCCCCAGATAGATGGTGCCAGGACCAGGCAGGTACATGCCCAAGACGGTTGAAATCAAGGAAGCACCCAACATGCCATGGGCAATCCGCTTCTTGAACATGCCCTGTGAAGCCTCAACTTCGTTGACATGGGCAGGATTCAAATCACCTGAAATCCCTGCAAAAAGGATCACATCTGTCTCTGTAATGGTCTTAGCAAACTGGCCCGTCTGCCCAATTTCAAATACTTTTGTCATTGTACTACTCCTTTTCGTCATTTTATTTATCCTCAATGAAAATCAATCTAGCCACCAGCAAAACTCTATCACTAACTTATTTCAAGGCGACAGGCTGAAAGGCTCTTGACAAGGGATGGTTTTGATTTTCGAAGAGTTTTAGTTGATTTTTTATTATTTTTTACTATAATGGGGTCAAAGAAAGGGTTATTATATGAAATCATATCCTATCCACTACCATACACTGAAAAATGGAGAGCGCCTAGCCTATTCAAGAACTGGCACTACTGGCCCAGCCTTGATTCTCCTGCATGGCAACCTGAGTTCGTCGGTTCATTTCTACCAGCTGGCAGAGGCTCTGGAAGGAGACTTTCAGCTAATTCTTCCAGACATGCGTGGCTTCGGGCATTCCAGCTATCAGCATCCTGTCCATTCCCTACAGGAATTGGCTCTGGACTTGGTGGAGCTCATGGATGTGCTGGCAATCCCTAGCTATGCTATCCTTGGTTGGTCCACAGGCGGTGGGGTTGCCTTGGAAATGGCTGCGCTAAAACCACAAGCCGTTGAGCAGGTATTTCTCCTCGCCTCCATCGGCATACAGGGCTACCTGTCTCCTAGCGGTATCAATCGACCTCAATTAGGCCTGCTGCCGCTCCTCATCCAGACCAATCGGGCCATGGCCAAGTGGAATCCCGTCCTGCAGAAGGTCGAGTTGGCCTTACAAAACCGTGACCAGCGTATCCTCAAGAAAATAATGGACCCCCTCTACCAACTCTACCCGATTTCTGAGCAGGATTACCAGACCTATATGGATGCCATGTGCCAGCAGCAAAACTACTCTGACATTTTTATCAACCTCTTCACCTTCAATATGACCAATCGGACAAACGGCCTGGTCGCCGGAACCAACCGGATTCAAGATGTCACCTGTCCGGTCATCATTATCCACGGGGACAAGGACAAGGTTGTTCGCATGGACTCTGCTCTTCTGACCTATCAGACCTTGAAGCAACAGGCCCATCTCTATGTCATGGATGCTGGTCACTCTATCCAGACAGACCAACCTAATCAGCTAGCAGACATTCTAAGAAAACATCTCCTCTAGCGAACAAGCCACATTGGCAACTTTCCCCATTATAGACAAGGAGCTGGGCTTAAGCCCAGCCCTTTTTACTCATCATGGGTTTTATAGAAATCCATGAGTTTTGGTATTACTTGTTGGCGAGACCGCTTGCTGACAAAGAGGCCGATATGGCCGGAATCATAATAGACAGTCTCCGTATCTTTTGAGCCAACCAATTTCGGTAATGGTTCAGAAGCCAGAGTCGGCACTTGGTCATCCCGATTGGCAATGATATTGAGCAATGGCTGCTTGATATTCTTGAGATTGACCGTTTCATCACCGATTTTGAGCTCGCCCTTGACCAGCTTATTATCATGGTACATGTCATTGGTAAACTGACGAATGGTCGCTCCAGCCTGGGCAGGGCTGTCAAAAATCCAGCTTTCCAGGGCCAAGAAATTGGTCATGGCTTTTTCATTGTCCAATTTATCAATTAAATCCAAATATTTATTGGTGGTTAATTTGATAGGCGATAAGAGCAAGAAACCGTTGTTCATGACTTCTCCAGACAGGTTGCCATAGGCTTCGACCATACTGTCTGCATCCATATATTTGCCCCATTGGAAGAGCAACTTATCACACGGAGAGAAATCAATCGGCGCCACAACAGTCACCAGATTCTTGACCAAGTCAGGATTGAGGGCTGTAAAGATAGTCGCAAAATTGGCTCCCTGGCAAATACCGAAAAAGTTGATTTTATCGGCACCAGAATGGTCCAAAACAGCCTCCACACAGTTACGCATATAGCCCTGGATATAGTCTTCCATGGTGATATACATGTCATCCTTGGTCGGATAACCCCAGTCGATGACATAGAGATCCGCCCCCGCATTGAGCATGTCTTCCACAAAGCTATTGCCCTCCTGCAGGTCTAGCATGTAGTATTTATTAACCAGGGCATAAGAAATCAGGGTCGGCGTCTTGAGTGGTCGTTTTACTTTTGGTTTGAAATGATAGAGGACCAACTTATCCTCTGCGTAGATGACTTCTTTTTCCGATACGCCACCTTTTGGTCGTTCCAGCTTGGTCAAGGTTTCAATGCCCTTAATCAAGCGTTGTTGGGATTCCAGGGCATCCTGGATATTTTTCTTCGGTATGGTAAATAATTCCTCAAACATAGGCCATCTCCCTTCTTACTTATTTGCTGTCAGCTTTCTTGCTGGGCTTGGTCTTAGCAGGCTTGGCCTCTGCGCCTTGCTTGATGTCCTTGAGTTCGCGCTTGAGCTTGGTCACTTCGCGTTTCAACTCTTGAACCTTTTTATACAGGCTGCGCGCATCACTTTCTAAGACAATCGGCAGGCCTTTCAGGACTAATTCCAAGAGTTTATTGCGGGCAATGACAAACTGCGCATTGGCGGTACCAAATTTGGCCAAGAGTTGAGAAAATTCATCTGAGTAGAAATATTCTTGTAAGGTTTTTTCTACTTCATTAGACCAATGATGATAAAATTCCTTGTATGTTTGCGGTTGCTCACCCTTTTTAACCAATTCAGCAAATTCTTCCATTAAAGTTTTAGCCCGATTTTTGGTTACTTGGGTCAGTTTTTGCTGGAACTCTACACTTGTTAGGATTAACTGAATACTATTGTCAATGAAGGCGTTCTGAGCTTCAATCTTCTCCGTGTTGTTGCCCATGCCTGGAATGCGCAAGAGCGGCGCTACTGTCTGCTCATACTGGCTCTTCCACTGGTCAAAGAAACCAGCCAGCTTGTCTGGATCTCCATTGGCACCCTCGACATAGAGACGACTGAGGTCAAAGAAGGATTCAGCCCACGGCCCCAAGAATTGAGACCAGTTATCCTTGAGCGCGCCGGTTAGCTGATAAGGCGCTTCTAGGATTGAGCGCAGCTGGGCAGGAATATAGGGTTGGACAAAATCAGCATAAAATTGCTGGCCATCTGACATCCACTTGTTGACCCATTCCTTGCCATCTTCTTCAAATGGCTTGGAATAGAGGTCACGAAGGTTGTCAAAATAGCGATAAAAACTAACAAAATGCTTGTTGGCATCCATCATCTGTAACCGCCCAATAACAAAGTATATTGAAAAGACTCCAAAGTCCTATCGACTCTGGAACCTTTTTCTATTTACATG
>NZ_JBIMJO010000020.1:0-51484 GCF_043674095.1 Streptococcus sp. A25 | reverse complement strand
GGAAGTAGCTCAGCTTGGTAGAGTACTTGGTTTGGGACCAAGGTGTCGCAGGTTCGAATCCTGTCTTCCCGATGTTACAAATCAAAGAGTGCTCATTGGGCATTCTTTTTTGATTTTACTGTTCAAAAAATTTAAGCTCTTTGTCAACTTTAGTGGGTAGATGAAAAGCTAAGACCTAGAGAGGACGAACTTCGTTCTCTCTTTCTTTATCTCTTTCTAGTTTTTAGGAGATAAGCTGAAAAGGGCTCTCCCCAGCCCTTTTCACTGTTCAAAGCAATCAAAATGCGTTTTTTAAAGTTCTCATCTTCCTGAAACCAAAGGCATTTCTCTTAATGACTTTGATGAGATTATTGGTAGCTTCCAGTTTGGCGTTGGAATAGGGCAATTCTAGGGCATTCAAAACCTTGTCTTTATCCTTTAGAAATGTCTTAAATACCGTCTGGAAAACAGGTTTAACAGTGACTATTTCCTGTTCGATGAGGTCAAAGAAATGGTCTGAGTTCTTCTCTTGGACATGGAATAAGAGCAATTGATAGAGTTCATAGTGTTGTCGTAGTACCTCTGAAAAAGACAGGAGTTTTTCCAGTATTTCCTTGTTAGTCAAATGCATTCGAAACATAGGGCGATAAAATCGTTTATCATTGATTTTCCGGCTATCTTATTGTATCAATTTCCAGTAGCGTTTTAAGGCTCGGTATTCGTGCGATTTTCTGTCGAATTGATTCATAATTTGAATACGAACACGGTTCATAGCACGGCTAAGTTGTTGAACAATATGAAAGCGATCAAGGACGATTTTGGCATGCGGGAGTGAAATAGTCTGGGAGACTATTTCAGCCTGAGCTTGGAAATTAGCAAAGCGAAGGGGTTAGCCAGCTGATAACACGTGCTAAACATGTCCATAGTGATGATTTTAACGCTATTCCAGACAGATTAGAAATCGCGTAAAAGTCATTTTCGCCCACCTACAACTGTTGACAAAGAGCCTTTTTAATATGAACTTTCTCTAATGGTCAATGTCGTTCTGAGTTTGATTTTTCGTGGGTGGTGGGCGGTTGGATTTGCAATGATGCGGTCCAAGAGTTGCATAGCTTCAAGGCCCATTTCCTCCGTGAAAACGCTGATAGAGGAGAGTGCCGGATAGACTTGACGAGTGATGGCGGTGTCGTTGAAAGTGATGATTTGAACACGATCAGGAACCTCAATTTGCCGTTCTTGTAGGGCTCGCAAAGCACCGACAGCCAGCGTATCGTTGGCCATGAAGAAGGCTGGTGGCAGGTCGTCGCCCAATTCTTGTATTGCACGGGTCATCAGTTCGTAGCCTGACTGGGTGGAAAATTTCCCGATATAGCAGTAATTTTCTTTGTAGATGCCCAAGGTGGACAGATAGTCATGATAGCTGAGCAAGCGGGGGTCGGCAGGCAGGTCTTGTCCGTCGGAGGTCTTTTCCTGCCCGACTAGCAGTCCGATGTCAGCGATACCTTGACTGCGAAAATGATTGATGACGGTTTGAACCGAGTGGTTAAAATCAGTGGTTACACAGGAGAACCCTTCGGTCAGAGTATCACTGTCCACAAAGACCAGATGAGGAGACAAGCTGGTCAGCTCTGCTATTTGCCTAGAAGAAAATTTGCCCACTGCGATGATGCCGTTAACCTCGGCCAGGAGCGGATTGCTCAGGTCGTTGAAGGAGAGGATGAGCTGATAGCCCAGTCGGCTAGCCTCGCGCTCGATGCTGACGCGGATAGAGTAATAGTAGAGGTCGGCTAATTCCTCGCTTTCTGTGTACCATTGGACAAGTCCGATGGTGCCTTTTTGTTGGGGCGCCTGCTTTTTCAAATGTTTGGTATAGCCCATTTCTTGAGCCAAGTCTAGGATGCGTTCGCGAGTTTCTGGACTGACGGATAGGCTGTTATCTCCATTGAGAACTCTGGAAATAGTGGCGGATGAGAGCTGTGCTCTAACTGCAATTTCTTTGATAGTGACCATGGCTTTCCCCTTTCTTTTTCTTTGATTATAGCACAATAGAAAAGATTAGTAAAATTTTAGTAAATTCTTGACAAGGTCTTTTTTTAGATATAAAATAAAAGAAATCGATTACAATTCAAGGAGGTTCTTATGAACAAGGAACAAATCACACAAGCCTTTCAGGATGTATTTGGTCAAGAAGCGGACGCGGCATTCTTCTCGCCAGGTCGAATTAACCTGATTGGTGAACACACGGACTACAACGGCGGTCATGTTTTCCCAGCTGCCATTACTTTGGGGACCTATGGTGCAGCCCGCAAGCGTGATGACCAAGTCCTGCGCTTTTACTCTGCCAATTTTGAGGAATTGGGTATTATTGAGGTGGATTTGGGCAATTTAGTCTATGACAAGGCCCATAACTGGACCAACTACGCCAAGGGCGTACTTAAGTTCTTGCAGGAGGCTGGACATACGATTGACTCGGGTATGGACGTCTATATCTATGGCAATATTCCAAATGGGTCTGGCCTGTCCTCATCAGCCTCTTTGGAACTGCTGATTGGGATTATTGCAGAGGAGCTATACAAGTTAGACTTGACTCGCCTTGATTTGGTTAAAATCGGAAAATTGACGGAAAATCAGTTCATCGGGGTTAATTCAGGAATCATGGACCAATTTGCTATCGGTATGGGTGCGGACAATAAGGCGATTTACCTAGATACCAATACGTTGGAATATGACTTGGTGCCGCTGGATTTGGGCGACCATGTCATTGTTATCATGAATACCAATAAGCGCCGTGAATTGGCAGATTCTAAGTACAATGAGCGCCGTGCGGAATGTGAAAAAGCGGTGGAAGAGCTCAATTCTGTCCTCTCTATCGAGACCTTGGGTGAGTTGGACGAATGGACTTTTGACGAATATGCTTACTTGATTAAGGACGAAAACCGTCTCAAACGGGCGCGCCATGCCGTTCTGGAAAATCAACGGACCTTGCAGGCTCGGGCAGCGCTTGAAGCTGGTGATTTGGCAAAATTCGGTCGTCTGGTCAATGCCTCACATGTGTCCTTGGAGCATGATTATGAAGTGACCGGTCTGGAATTGGATACGTTGGCCCACACCGCTTGGCAACAAGAGGGCGTTCTCGGGGCGAGGATGACGGGAGCAGGATTTGGTGGCTGTGGCATTGCCATTGTCCACAAGGATAAGGTAGAGGCCTTTAAGGAAAATGTTGGCAAGACCTACACAGAAGTGGTCGGCTATGCACCTAGCTTTTATGTGGCAGAAATTGCTGGCGGTTCAACCGTTTTGTAAGATGTGAAATGATGAAGGAGAGACGATGGCAAATCTGGTAGATACATTTGTGGAGCAAGCGATTGTTCATAGTGACTTTGAGGAGATGGACCGTCTCTATCTGCGCAATCGGGTTTTGGCTTTGGTTGGCGAGCAGGTCTTGGACATTGAGACGGAGCTGACGGATATGATTGCCCTCAAAGATGCCTTGTTGGCATCGGCTCTTGAGGCTGGTCAAGTTGGGGAACTCTTGGAGGAGCAGGACATGGTTGGGGCTAGTCTGATGGACTTGGTGACACCGGCTCCTAGTCAGGTCAACCGTCAATTTTGGGCGACCTATGAAAATAGTCCGGAGCAGGCTATTGCGGCTTTCTATGACCTCAGCAAGCGCAATGATTATATCAAGCTAGCAGCTGTTGCCAAAAATATCTATTACCAAGTACCGACAGATTATGGCAATCTGGAAATCACCATCAACTTGTCCAAACCAGAGAAGGATCCGAAAGCCATTGCGGCGGCCAAATTAGCAGAAGCAAGTAATTATCCTAAATGCCTGCTCTGTATGGAAAATGAGGGCTATCAGGGGCGGATCAATCATCCTGCTCGTGCGAATCACCGGATTATTCGTCTTCAGTTGGGGCAGGAGAACTGGGGCTTTCAGTATTCGCCCTATGCTTATTTTAATGAGCATGCCATTTTCCTCAATGCTGAGCATGTGCCAATGGCCATTACGCCACAGACCTTTGAGCAACTCTTGGATTTGATTGACCTTTTGCCGGGTTATTTTGTCGGTTCCAATTCGGATTTGCCGATTTCTGGTGGCTCTATCTTGACCCACAATCACTATCAGGGTGGTCGGCACACCTTCCCTATGGATGAGGCTCCGATTGAGCAGGAGCTGACGTTTAAAGGCTTTGAAGGTGTACAGGCTGGACTGGTCAAGTGGCCCATGTCGGTCATCCGTTTGACTTCCAGCGATCGGACGGCGCTGCTTGGTTTGGCGGCTAAGATTTTGGAAAAATGGCGGAGCTATTCAGATGACTTGGTTGGAATTAAGGCTGAGACGAATGGAGTACCGCATCATACCATTACACCGATTGCCCGCAAGCGTGACGGTCGTTATGAGCTGGACTTGGTCCTCCGCGACAATCAGACCTCGGAGGAATTCCCAGATGGTATCTACCATCCTCATCCAGATGTTCAGCATATCAAGAAAGAAAATATCGGCTTGATTGAAGTCATGGGCTTGGCCATCTTGCCACCGCGCCTTAAGGCGGAGTTGGCCGAGGTGGAGAAATTCCTGCTGGGGCAGGACAGTCAAGTGGCAGCCTATCACCAAGACTGGGCAGACCGCTTGAAGACCGCTCACAGCTCAATTACCGCTGAAAATGTCCAAGAGATTGTCCGCACGTCGGTGGGACAAATCTTTGCCCGTGTACTTGAAGATGCCGGCGTCTACAAACGCACACCAGAAGGCCAAGCTGCCTTTAGAAGATTTGTCGAGTTTGTGGGGGTTGTATAATAACTTTCGAAGGGTAGGCAGACGCCTGCTCTTTTTGTTATAATAGTAAAAGTTATCAAAGGAGTAGATATGAAAAATTCAAAAATTGGGACTTTCATTACGCTTGTGGCAGGTATTGCTTGGGGTTTGTCGGGAGTCAGTGGGCAATATTTGATGACGCGTGGGGTGACGGTTGAGATGATTACGACCCTGCGTTTGGTGATTTCGGGCGTGGTTCTGCTGGGCGTGGCCTATTTGACCAGTAGGGACCAGTTGATGGCTGTTTTGAAAAATAAAAAGGCCCTGCTTGGGATTTTCCTCTTTGCCATGCTGGGCTTGGTGCTCAATCAAATCGCTTATCTACAAGCCATTTACTATACAAATGCCGGTACGGCAACGGTTTTGCAATACCTCTGTCCTATTTTGGTCTTGGGTTATACCTGTCTGCGGGACCGACAAAAGCCGACAGCGGTTGAATTGATGTCGATTGCTTTTGCTGTAGTAGGTACATTTCTGATTGCGACACATGGGCAATTGGACAAGCTGGCGGTGACACCGGTTGGTCTGGCATGGGGGATTTTCTCAGCCTTCACTTACGCCCTCTATATCATCCTGCCTAGTCGCTATATTCACCAATATGGAAGTATGGTGGTCATTGGGATTGGCATGCTGATGGGTGGTTTGGTGGCAGTTTTTGCCTTTAGGACCTGGGGCCAGAGCCTTCCCGTGGACGGTGGTAGTCTCTTGGGCATGTTGGGAATTGTTGGTGTTGGTACCATTTTTGCCTATACGGCCTTTCTCAAGGGCGTCAGCATGGTCGGTCCGGTCAAGGGCAGTCTGTTGGCTTCGATTGAGCCGGTCGCATCGGTCTTTTTTGCCGTTTGGCTAGTTAATGAGCAATTTTATCCCATTGATTTTTTGGGGATGGTGCTGATTTTGGTGGCTGTTCTACTTATTTCCCTGAAAGATTTAGTGATTTCACGAAAGAGTATTGGTTAAGATGCTCTTTTTTGTTATACTAAAAGAAAAGGCTTACAAAGGAGAAGATATGCTTAGAGAATTTTGTTCGGAGAACCATATTGACGTAGCGCGTGCCCTTTCTTTAGGGGCGCAACGAGTGGAGTTGTGCGATAATTTGGCAGTCGGTGGAACGACACCTAGCTATGCGGTGATTGATTACGTTTGTCAACTGGCCCATGAAAATGATGCGACGGTCATGACCATGATTCGCCCCCGTGGCGGGAATTTCTGTTATGATGAGGTGGAAGTGGACATGATGGTAGAAGATTGTAAGGTGGCCAAGAAACTGGGTTCGGACGGTCTGGTTTATGGTCTGTTGACCGAGGAAAATTGGCTGGACGAGGTCGCTTTGGAGAAATTATTGGCCGTGTCTGAAGGGTACGAAGTTGTTTTTCACATGGCCTTTGACCAAATACCACGCAGGAGACAATTTGAGGCCATTGATTGGCTGGCAGAACACGGTGTGACGCGGATTTTAACGCGGGGTAATCTGTCTGGTTGTGCTTTGGAAAACATTGACTGGCTAAACGAGATTGTGACTTATGCCAAGGGAAAAATTCAAATCCTTATTGGTGGTGGATTGACGGTGAATAACGTTCCAGAATTGGTCAACAAGCTACCGATTGACCAAGTCCATGGAACAAAATTGTTTTGGTAAGAAAACTTTAAGTTTTCTTTAAGGAGGCTTCAGTATACTCTATTTATTCTTTTTCATATAATCTCCTGAAGGCGCTCGGCATTTGTCGGGTGTTTTCTTTCTTTTTTATATTTTATCGGGGATGGAGCGAGAACTATGAGCATTGAACTATCTGTAGATTGGAGACAAAGAATGCTGTTACTATTGAGTTAGTTTGAAAGGGGTGACTGACTTCAGATAAGCTGATTGAAATGTTATGAGAGTCAGGGGTTATTCGTTCTGGCTCTCCAAATCCTATACAAGCCTCAGAATATTTGTTATACTAAGAATAGAAAGAACATTTGGAGGTTTCTATGAAGAGGGTAAAATATCTTGGTCTGCTCTTGGGGGCTATGACATTTCTAGCTGCTTGTCAGCCAGCAGATTTGCAGTCCACTACTACTGAGACAGAAACGTCTACTCAAACTTCTGCTCCAACGGAATCAGAAGAGATATCGGTTGGTTCAAGTGAGCAAGAGGCGGGGTCTTCTGCTCAGCAAGGTTTTTCCTTACCAGTAATTTATCAGGACGTCATCGGAAATTACCAAGCTAGTCTTGCCCAACCAGAAGCTATCAATCCCGAACAGGTCAGCACCCAATTAGTCTTGGTTCATCAGCCGGAAATCTATGCTGGCGCTTTCTATAGCCTGTATGATTTTAACCAAGATGGGGTTGAAGATCTGATTATTGCTCTGAAAAAATCAGATAGTTATGTGCTGATTGACCTCTATACTCTGTATGGTGGAGGGGACCTCTTACGCCTGGTTGACAGTTTCCGTCATATCGGTCCTGAAATAGGTGAGGAGGCCATTCTCCGTCCCCTACAAGATGGTAGCTATCTTTATGAGGTTGCTGGTCAATCCAAGCTCTATCAATATGACGAACATATTCCGGGATTGGGTCCTGTTCCTGAGATAGAAGCAGAATCACCAGTTTTTGATCTGAACAGTTTGACCTGGATTCAGATAGAAGCACAATAGTGAAAGGCTTGAGTTGATGCTCAGGCCTTTGGTTTTCTATCCATGTTGGGAAGATTGATTTTGTATTTGATGACTAGCAGTCGGATAATCAAAGAGATGACAAATATAGTAATAAAGGTAGGAATTTGAGGTAGTTGCCAATTGACCACACAGATATGGTAAATCATACCGGAAAATAGGGCCAAGACAGCATAAACGTCCTCTCGAAGGACAATAGGGGTCTCATTGACCAATAAGTCTCGGACAATGCCACCACCAACTCCAGTCAGGGTCGCAAGAATACCTGTTGTCACAGCATTTAGCTGTAACTCTATGCCAGTGTTGGCCCCGATTAGGGCGAAAATCGCCAGACCTATCGCGTCGAAGATGAGGTTGGTTTGGGCAAGGAGAATCAGGGCCCGCTTGTCAAGAGGTGTATCCTGTCGGATATGAATGGCGCAGAGATAGAGTAGAATGGCCACGACAACGGATAAGTAGATGGCTGAAGGGTCCGTCAGAGCAGTTGGAATACGATTGGCCATGATATCTCGAATAATACCACCTCCCACAGCTGTCATCAGACTGAGGAGAGAAATCCCAAATA
The DNA here is from genome assembly GCF_043674095.1 of Streptococcus sp. A25. NCBI lineage: Bacteria > Bacillati > Bacillota > Bacilli > Lactobacillales > Streptococcaceae > Streptococcus > Streptococcus sp. A25. The sequence continues at coordinate 43,463 of NZ_JBIMJO010000020.1, read as the reverse complement.
TATCTAGTTTTTTTCTGAAACCTTTAACGGCACCTGAAACAGCAAAAGCGATTGTCCCTATGTAGTTACAAATGATAAGAAATAGCTCAAAATCCATACCTACCTCCACCTCTAGTTTACCATAGAAACAATTGGAAGTTCAAGAGAAAAAAAGTTTGTGATAAAAAGAACTTTATCAGGTGTGTCCTTGTCGATATTTTTGTGAAAAAGTGAACGAAATCAAGGTTTTCAGAAAGTTTACAAGAAAATAGAAAACGGTTCAAAAATTTGCCATTTGTGAAAAAAAGGTCTATCATAGTAAGGAAAGAGAAAAAACCTTTGGAGGAAATTATGGTATCTATTTCAAAAGAGCAACATTTGGATATGTTCTTGAAAATGCAGCAAATTCGTGATGTTGACATGAAGTTGAACAAATTAGTGCGTCGTGGCTTTGTACAAGGTATGACTCACTTCTCAGTTGGTGAAGAAGCAGCAGCGGTTGGTCCGATTGCTAGCTTGACAGACCAAGATATTATCTTCTCTCACCACCGTGGTCACGGTCACGTTATTGCAAAAGGTATTGATATCAACGGTATGATGGCAGAGCTTGCTGGTAAGGCAACTGGTACATCTAAAGGCCGAGGTGGTTCCATGCACTTGGCCAACGTTGAAAAAGGGAACTTCGGTTCTAACGGTATCGTAGGTGGTGGTTATGCCCTGGCTGTTGGTGCGGCTTTGACCCAACAATACCTTGGTACAGATAATATCGTTATCGCCTTCTCAGGTGACTCAGCGACTAACGAAGGTTCTTTCCATGAGTCAATGAACTTGGCAGCTGTTTGGAATTTGCCAGTTATCTTCTTTATCACAAACAACCGCTACGGTATCTCAACTGATATTTCTTACTCCACCAAGATTCCTCACCTTTACCTTCGTGCAGCGGCTTACGGTATGCCAGGTCACTATATCGAAGATGGTAACGATGTGGTTGCTGTTTACGAGAAAATGCAAGAAGTTATCGAATATGTTCGTGCAGGTAACGGTCCAGCCATGGTTGAGGTTGAATCTTATCGTTGGTTTGGTCACTCAACAGCCGATGCTGGTGTTTACCGTACAAAAGAAGAAGTTAACGAGTGGAAAGCAAAAGATCCGCTTAAGAAATACCGCAAGTATTTGACTGAAAACAAAATTGCTACCGACGAAGAATTGGATGCAATCGAAGCACAAGTTGCAGAGCAAGTAGAAGCAGCTGTGAAATTCGCACAAGAAAGCCCAGATCCAGATATTTCAATTGCATACGAAGACGTTTTTGTGGACTAGTCTACAGTCTAGATTGAAGAAAAATTTTTTATAAGTAGGAGAAATTGTAAAAATGGCTGAAACAAAAGTAATGGCCTTGCGTGAAGCGATTAACTTGGCTCAAAGCGAAGAAATGCGTAAGGATGAAAAAGTATTCTTGATGGGTGAAGACGTCGGTATCTACGGCGGTGACTTCGGTACATCTGTTGGTATGTTGGATGAATTTGGTCCAAAACGCGTTCGCGACACGCCTATCTCTGAGGCAGCAATTGCTGGTTCTGCAGTTGGTGCGGCTCAAACTGGTCTTCGTCCAATCGTTGACTTGACCTTCATGGACTTCGTAACCATTGCCCTTGATGCGATTGTTAACCAAGCTGCTAAAACAAACTACATGTTTGGTGGTGGTTTGAAGACACCTGTAACTTTCCGTGTGGCTTCAGGTTCAGGTATCGGTTCTGCTGCCCAGCACTCACAATCTCTTGAAGCTTGGTTGACGCACATCCCAGGTATCAAGGTTGTCGCACCTGGTACAGCTAACGATGCAAAAGGTCTTTTGAAATCATCTATCCTTGATAACAACCCAGTTATCTTCTTGGAGCCAAAAGCTCTTTACGGTAAAAAAGAAGAAGTGAATTTGGACCCAGATTTCTACATTCCACTTGGTAAAGGTGAAATCAAACGTGAGGGTACTGATGTAACCATTATTTCATACGGTCGTATGTTGGAACGTGCCTTGAAAGCGGCTGAAGAAGTAGCTGCAGAAGGCATCAGCGTAGAAGTGGTTGACCCACGTACCCTTATCCCATTGGATAAAGAATTGATCATCGAATCTGTGAAGAAAACTGGTAAGGTTATCTTGGTCAACGATGCTTATAAAACAGGTGGTTTCATCGGTGAAATCGCATCGATCATCACAGAAAGCGAAGCCTTTGACTACTTGGATGCACCAATCATCCGTATCGCTTCAGACGATGTACCAGTTCCTTACGCAAACATTCTTGAAAATGCTGTATTGCCAAACGTAGAGAAAATCAAAGCGGCAATCTACAAACAAGTTAACAAGGGTTAAGAGAAAATCTTGTTATAAACAAGAATGAAACGTAAGAAACTGAAAGAAAGGAATTGAACCCGGCCGGAGAGTTGGGGAATCAGGAATTTTTAGGAATTTCTCATTTCCAGTCACTCTCTGTTGGGCCCTGGTATCTTAAATATGGCAATTGAAATTATTATGCCTAAGCTCGGTGTGGACATGCAAGAAGGTGAAATCATCGAGTGGAAAAAACAGGAAGGCGATTTCGTCAATGAAGGCGACGTCATCTTGGAAATGATGTCTGATAAAACCAGCATGGAATTGGAAGCTGAAGAGTCAGGCGTTCTCTTGAAAATTGTGCATGGAAATGGTGCGACAGTTCCGGTAACGGAAGTCATTGCCTATCTCGGCGCAGAAGGTGAAACAGTGGAAGCGGCTGGTAGCTCTGCTCCAGCGGTTGAGCCAGCAGCAGCTATCGAAGAAGTTCCTGCTAGCCGTACACCGGTTATTGTAACTCCAGTAGTGGCTGCGAAACCGCAAGGTGGTGGTAAAGTTCGTGCAACTCCAGCAGCTCGTAAATTGGCGCGTGATTTGGGTATCGACCTTGGTTTAGTACCTGGTACGGGTGCCAATGGTCGTGTCCACAAGTCTGACGTTGAAGACTTCAAAGGTGCGGCTCCTAAGGCTACTCCACTTGCAGCTCGTATTGCAGCTGACCTGGGTGTTGATTTGACAACTGTGACAGGAACAGGTGTCAACGGTAAAATCAAGAAAGAAGACGTTCTTGCCCTTGTTGCACCAGCTCCAGCGGTTGAAGCAGCAGCTAGTCCTAAAGCAGAAGAAAAATCAGTCAAAGAATTGCCAGAAGGCGTTGAAATCATCAAGATGAGTCCAATGCGTAAGGCTATTTCGAAAGGTATGGTTAACTCTCACTTGACTGCACCAACCTTCACGCTGAACTACGACATTGACATGACCAACCTCATGGCACTTCGTAAGCAGGTTCTTGAACCAATCATGAACAAGACAGGTCTTAAAGTAACCTTCACAGACTTGATCGGTCTTGCAGTTGTTCGTACGCTTATGAAAGAAGAACACCGTTACATGAATGCGTCTCTCATCAACGATGCGCAAGAAATCGAATTGCACAAGTTCGTTAACCTTGGTATCGCTGTTGGTTTGGATGAAGGTCTGATTGTACCAGTTGTTCACGGCGCAGATAAGATGAGCTTGTCTGAATTCGTGGTTGCATCCAAAGATGTCATCAAGAAAGCGCAATCTGGTAAGTTGAAGGGTGCTGAAATGTCTGGTTCGACATTCTCTATCACAAACTTGGGTATGTTTGGAACTAAGACCTTTAACCCAATCATCAACCAACCAAACTCTGCTATCCTTGGTGTGGCGTCAACGGTTCAAACACCGGTTGTCATCGACGGTGAAATCAAAATCCGTCCAATCATGGCACTCTGCTTGACCATTGACCACCGTATTGTTGATGGTATGAACGGCGCGAAATTCATGGTTGACCTCAAGAACTTGTTGGAAAACCCGCTTGAATTGTTGATCTAAGATAAGATCTCCATTGGTTTAAACTAGAGAATTAGATTTCTGATTAGAAAACAAAGAAAGGATGTAGAACGGGTTCGTGACATTTGAACACGAACTAAATGCTCGGAATTTAGATAGTCCGCCTTGGATGTGAACATCCTGCTTTGGACTCCTAAAATTCAGTCGCATTTGGACGTTCTTTGTATCATAATTATGGCAATTGAAATTATTATGCCGAAACTCGGTGTGGACATGCAAGAAGGTGAAATCATCGAGTGGAAAAAAGCTGAAGGTGATTTCGTCAATGAAGGCGATGTGATTTTGGAAATGATGTCTGATAAGACTAGCATGGAGCTAGAAGCTGAAGATTCAGGTGTTCTTTTGAAAATCGTTCATGGTAACGGTGCGACTGTTCCTGTAACAGAAGTTATCGCTTACCTTGGTGCAGAAGGTGAAACAGTTGAAGCAGGTAGCGGTGCTGCTCCAGCAGCGGCTGAAGTTGCTCAAGCAACTGCTGATTTGAAAGCAGCTGGTTTGGAAGTTCCTGCAGCACCTGCTGCAGCTGCTCCACAAGCTCCTAAGGCAGAATTGGCTGCGGATGAGTACGACATGGTCGTAGTCGGTGGTGGTCCTGCTGGTTACTACGCGGCTATCCGTGGTGCTCAATTGGGCGGTAAAATCGCTATCGTTGAGAAGTCTGAATTTGGTGGTACTTGCTTGAACAAGGGTTGTATCCCAACTAAGACTTACCTCAAAAATGCTGAAATCCTTGACGGCTTGAAAATCGCTGCTGAGCGTGGTATCAACTTGGCATCAACCAACTATACCGTTGATATGGATAAGACAGTTGATTTCAAGAACAAGGTTGTGAAGACTTTGACTGGTGGTGTAGCGGGTCTCTTGAAAGCCAACAAGGTTGAAATCTTCAACGGTCTTGGTCAAGTAAACCCAGATAAGACAGTTGTTATCGGCGAGAAAGTCATCAAAGGTCGCTCTGTTGTGTTGGCTACTGGTTCAAAAGTTTCTCGCATCAATATCCCAGGTATTGATTCTAAATTGGTATTGACATCGGATGATATCCTTGACCTTCGTGAAATTCCTAAGTCACTCACTGTTATGGGTGGTGGCGTAGTCGGCGTTGAACTTGGTTTGGTTTACGCATCATACGGTACTGAAGTAACGGTTGTTGAAATGGCAGACCGTATCATCCCAGGTATGGACCGTGAAGTGTCTGTTGAATTGCAAAAAGTCCTTTCTAAGAAAGGTATGAAATTCTTGACCTCAGTTGGTGTATCTGAAATCGTTGAAGCCAACAACCAGTTGACCATCAAGTTGAACGACGGCTCAGAAATCGTTTCTGAAAAAGCTCTTCTTTCTATCGGTCGTGTACCACAATTGGCTGGTCTTGAAAATCTTAACCTTGAACTAGACCGCGGTCGTATCAAGGTTAACGAATACCAAGAAACATCTATCCCAGGTATCTACGCACCAGGTGATGTCAACGGTACGAAGATGCTTGCTCACGCTGCTTACCGTATGGGTGAAGTGGCTGCTGAAAATGCTATCCTTGGTAACCACCACAAAGCTCATTTGGACTTCACTCCAGCTGCGGTCTACACACACCCAGAAATCGCTATGGTTGGTTTGACAGAAGACCAAGCAATTGAGAAATATGGTAAAGACAACATCCTTGTTGGTCGCAACAGCTTTACTGGTAACGGTCGTGCCATTGCATCTAACGAAGCACATGGTTTCGTAAAAGTTATTGCTGATAAGAAATACCATGAAGTGCTTGGTGTTCATATCATCGGTCCAGTTGCTGCAGAAATGATCAATGAAGCAGCGACTATCATGGAATCTGAGTTGACAGTTGACGACGTGGCAGCATCTATCCACGGTCACCCAACCTTCTCAGAAGTTATGTACGAAGCCTTCCTTGATGTTCTTGGCGTGGCAATCCACAACCCACCAAAACGTAAATAATCATCACACAGGATTGGACCTTGTCCAGTCCTTTTTTGTGTAGAGTTGAAAATATGAATATCCGAATATTTTAAAAAAATTCTGAAAAAAAGATTGACATATAGAAATAATAGTGTAAAATAAAAGCAATCAGAAGAAGTAGACTTCAGGTTTGTTTCCAGAAAACTGGCGGTTGTTGCGAGCCAGTAGCAGACGAAGTTGAAATGGGCTGATGGAAAATAAGAGAAGGTAAACAATATCCTTCCGGTTGGTACCCCTTACCGTGCGGCTCCTTGTTGGAGGAGCTTGAGATGACAAGGGCTTTTTGGCTACTCTTGTCAATGGAGGTGGCACCGCGCTAGCTATGATTAGACGCCCTCGCACAGATTTTTTCTGTGCGAGGTTTTTTGTGTTCGCGAGAGGAGTTCTATATGAAAACAAGTTTATCGGCAGATATTTTAACCCCGATTTTAGCCTATATGCGCCTAGAGGGGCAGCACAAGATGATTTTGGAGTCTATTCCCAGAGACAAGGAAAATGCTCGTTTTTCCATTGTGGCTTATAACCCGGTTTATGAGATTAAATTTGAAAATGGCATCTTGACGCGGAATGGCGAAGTTATTGATGCCGACCCACTGGATTATCTACAGGAATTGACGGGTAAACATCCAGTAGCGGATGCCGGTCCCTTTAGCGGTGGCGCCATTGGTTTCCTTGGTTATGACATGATTAGCCTCTATGAAAACATTGGCGATATTCCGGTTGATCCGATTGGCACGCCAGATATGCACTTTTTCATCTATGAGTCCTATTTGGTCTTTGACCATAAAAAAGAGACCATTTCCATACATGAGGACAATATCTACAGCGGTCGAAATGAACAGGAAATGGCTAGCGCTTTGGAGCAAGTCTTGCAGTCGCTCAAGCAGGCGCATCCGGCTGAATTTGCACCGCATGACCTTCATTCCTTGTCTTTCCGCAACCACCTGGAAAAAGAAGAATTTGAGGGAATGGTGACAAAAGCCAAGGAGCTCATTCGTCAGGGGGATATGTTCCAATGTGTTCTTAGTCAGCGGTTCTCGGCACCAATTTCTGGCAAGCCACTGGATTATTACCGGAATTTGCGGGTGACCAATCCTTCAAATTACCTCTACTTTTATGATTTTGGGGACTATCAGATTATCGGAGCTAGCCCAGAAAGTTTGGTTTCTGTCAAGGATGGTCTGGTGACGACCAATCCCATTGCGGGGACACGTCCGCGTGGTCTGGATGAAGAGGCAGATAAGGCATTGGCGGCGGATTTGTTAGCTGATCAGAAAGAGGTGGCGGAGCACCGGATGTTGGTTGATTTGGGGCGAAATGATTTGGGGCGGATTGCTCAAATCGGCAGTGTTCGAGTGACCAAGTACATGGAGGTGGAGCTCTTTCGCTATGTCATGCACTTAACCAGTATTGTCAAAGGGCAGCTATTACCAGAACTCAGTCCACTGGACGCTCTCAAATCGACCTTGCCAGCAGGTACGGTATCGGGCGCACCGAAAATTCGTGCCATGCAACGGATTTACCAACTGGAAAAGGAAAAGCGCGGTGTTTATGCAGGTGCCATCGGTTATCTATCTGCCTCTGGTGATATGGATTTTGCCATTGCCATTCGGACTATGATTATAAAAAATCAGATGGCCTATGTTCAAGCGGGCGCAGGAATTGTCTACGACAGCATTCCGGGAAATGAATACCAAGAGACGGTCAACAAGGCCAAGGCCATGACTAGAATAGGAGATTTGCCATGATTCTCATTATTGATAACTACGATTCCTTTACCTATAATTTGGCCCAATATGTGGGAGCTTTTACAGAGATTAAGGTCTTGCGAAATGATGACCAGCAACTCTTTGTAGAGGCCGAAAAGGCAGATGGTCTGGTCTTTTCTCCAGGACCGGGTTGGCCAGCAGACGCGGGTAAAATGGAAGAGATGATTGCAGCCTTTGCTGGGAAGAAACCGATTTTGGGGATATGTCTAGGTCATCAGGCTATTGCAGAGGTTTTTGGCGGTCAGCTTGGTCTGGCGCGACAGGTCATGCATGGCAAGCAGAGCCAGATGAACTTGGAGGTATTGTCGCCCTTGTTTGCAGGTTTGGAAAAGGAAGTGACCATCATGCGCTACCATTCCATTGTCGTGACGGAGATGCCAAAGGATTTTCAGGTAACGGCGCGCACGCTAGACGATGGGGAAATTATGGCCATCCAGCATGTGACTTTACCCATTTATGGTCTGCAATATCATCCAGAAAGTATCGGTACGCCAGATGGGCTCAAGATGATTGAAGCGTTTGTGAAAGAGGTAATCAGATGAAAGCAATTTACGAAAAAATAGCAGCCAGACAGGATTTACAGCAGTCAGAAGTGGAAGGGGTCTTTGCTCAAATACTAGAGGGGAAATTGTCGGAAAGTCAGATTGCAGCGCTCTTGCTGGGATTTAAGACCAAGGGGGAAACGGTCGAGGAGATTACAGGTGTGGTCAAATCGCTCAAGGCCCACGCCATTCAGCTGCCAGAGACCGTTACCGATGCCATGTGCAATTGTGGTACAGGAGGGGACCAATCTTATAGCTTTAACGTATCAACAACAGCAGGATTTATCCTAGCGGCGGGCGGTGTCCGTCTGGCCAAGGGCGGTAACCGTTCCGTATCCTCCAAGTCTGGTTCGGCAGACGTTCTGGAAGAATTAGGCATCAACATCGCAGCTAGTCCAGAAAATTTGGCTCGTGCCTTGTCAGAAGTCGGATTGGCCTTCGTCTTTGCCCAATCCATGCACCCAGCCATGCGCTATATCGGTCCGGCTCGTAAGGCTTTGGGTATCCCGACCATTATGAATATTGTAGGTCCGTTGGCCAATCCGTTATCTCTGGATACCCAATTGATGGGCGTTTTCCGTGGCGATTTGCACTTGGAATTGGCTCAGGTCATGAAAAGTCTGGGCCTGCGTCGAGGTGTGATTGTGACTGGTCCTGATAATATGGACGAGGCGGCCTTGTATGGCACTAATCATTACACGCTCTTGTCCGATGGGCAGATTAGCCAAGGCAGTTTTTCCTACAAGGATTTGGGTATGCAACGCGTGGAGCCAGCTGATATTCGCGGGGGCGATGCCAAGGAGAATGCAAACATTCTCGTTTCCGTCTTGCGCAACCAAGCCAGTCCCTATCTGGAAACAACGGTGCTCAATGCTGGTTTGGGCTTTTTTGCCAATGGTAAGGTAGACAGTATCAAGGATGGCATTACCCTAGCCCGTCAATTGCTGGCGGATGGTTCAGCCCTTGCCAAATTAGAGGCACTCAGAGAGGTACAGGTATGACAAAAGCATTTTTACCAACCATTTTAGAGCAGAAAGAAAAAGAAGTGGCTAGACTTGTTTTGGAGGAAGTTCAGCCGCTTCGCCAGACCTATTCTTTCTACGACTATGTCAAGGAGCATTCGGAGTGCCTACAGATTATTGCCGAGATCAAAAAAGCCAGCCCTAGTTTGGGCGCCATTAATCTGGATGTTGATATTCTAGCTCAGGCGCGGACCTATCAAGAGGCGGGTGCGGCCATGATTTCGGTCTTGACGGATGAGGTTTTCTTCAAAGGCAAGATTGACTATCTCCGTCAGATTTCAGAGGCGGTGTCTATTCCAACCTTGGCCAAGGATTTTATCATTGATGAAAAGCAGATTGTTCGTGCACGAAATGCTGGGGCTACGGTGATTTTATTGATTGTTGCGGCTTTACCGGAAAAACGTTTGCAGGAACTCTATGATTTTGCCAGCAAACTGGGCTTGGAAGTCTTGGTGGAAATCCATAACTTGGTAGAATTAGAGATTGCTCATCGCATCGGTGCCAAGATTATCGGGGTGAACAACCGCAATTTGACGACTTTTGAAACGGATTTACAAACCAGTTTGGACCTGAACAAGCATTTTCAAGACCAAGCCGTCTATGTATCTGAATCGGCTATTTTCAGTGGGGCAGATGCGGCTTTACTGGCACCTCATTTTCAAGCCATTTTGGTGGGGACTGCCCTCATGCAGGCGGAGGATGTTCAGCAGAAGGTAAAGGAGTTGGCCATTGACAAAGGTTAAAATCTGTGGCTTATCCACTGAAGAGGCTGTGCGAGCGGCTGTCGAGGGCGGTGCGGATTATCTGGGCTTTGTCTTTGCTCCCAGCAGGCGGCAGGTCAGCCTAGAAAGAGCGCATCAATTGGCGACGCTCATCCCGGAAAGGATGCAAATCGTTGGTGTCTTTGTCAGTCCGACCCCGACAGAATTGCAGTTGGCCATTGGTCAAGTGCCTTTGGATATTGTGCAAATTCACGGCGATTGGGATGAAAGCTATGTTCAGCAAGTCCCTGTTCCTGTTATTAGGGCCATTCAGTTGGATAAGGCTGACGATATCAGTGAGACACAGGCGGCTTATCTGCTTTTCGATGCGCCTATAGCGGGCTCAGGGCAGACATTTGACTGGGAATTATTGACCGGCAAGCAATTCAGACAGCCGATTTTCATCGCAGGTGGCTTGACCGTAGACAATGTTGCCACGGCACAAGACTTGTTTTCACCCTATGCTGTAGACGTTTCGTCTGGAGTAGAGACGGATGGACACAAGGACCCTGTCAAAATTAAAGCATTTATAGAAAGAGTGAAAAAATGACCTATCAACAACCCAATAAAGATGGCTTTTTTGGCCAATATGGCGGCCGTTTCGTGCCGGAAACCTTGATGACAGCTGTTTTGGAGCTAGAAGAAACCTACCGTTCAGCCAAGGAGGACCCTGCTTTTCAAGCGGAATTTGACCACTTGCTCCGCCAGTATGTGGGCAGAGAAAATCCCCTCTATTTCGCCAAACGTTTAACTGATTATTGTGGTGGGGCCAAGATTTACCTCAAACGAGAAGATCTCAACCACACGGGTGCCCACAAGATTAACAATTCTTTGGGGCAGGTACTCTTGGCCAAACGCATGGGCAAGAAGAAAATTATTGCTGAAACGGGTGCAGGTCAGCACGGTGTAGCAACTGCGACAGCAGCAGCCCTCTTTGATATGGAGTGTACCATTTACATGGGCGAGGAAGATGTCAAACGTCAGGCGCTCAATGTCTTTCGGATGGAGTTGCTGGGTGCTAAGGTGCATGCGGTGACTGATGGCTCGCGTGTGCTAAAAGATGCGGTCAATGCCGCTCTGCGCGCTTGGGTGGCTCAAGTTGAAGATACCCATTATGTCATGGGCTCCGTGTTGGGGCCAGCGCCCTTTCCAGAAATCGTCCGGGACTTCCAAAGCGTGATTGGACGCGAGGCCAAGCAGCAATTTTCAGATCTTTCTGGTGGACAATTGCCCGATGCCCTCTTGGCCTGTATCGGTGGTGGCTCTAATGCCATGGGGCTCTTTTACCCCTTTGTCGATGACGAGTCCGTTGCCATGTATGGCGTAGAGGCGGCTGGGCTGGGTCTGGACACAGAGCATCATGCGGCGACTTTTGCAAAAGGGAAACCGGGAGTTTTACACGGCGCGCTTATGGACGTCTTACAGGATGAAAATGGGCAAATCATGGAGGCATTCTCCATTTCTGCCGGCTTGGATTACCCGGGAATTGGGCCGGAGCACAGCTATTTCAATGCTATCGAACGGGCGACCTACGTGTCTGTCACTGATGAAGAGGCCTTGGAAGGATTCCAACTCTTGTCGCGCTTGGAAGGGATTATTCCAGCCTTGGAATCTAGCCATGCCATCGCCTACCTGCCACGCTTAGCAAAGGAATTGGGACCAGACAAATCCATCATCGTCTGCCTATCAGGTCGCGGTGACAAGGACGTTGCCCAAGTCAAGGAACGCTTAGCTGCCCATAGAAAGGACCAAGAACAATGACAAAAATACTAGAAAAACACTTGCGGAATATTAAGGAAAATGGCAAGGGCATTTTCCTTCCCTACATCATGGCCGGTGACCATGAAAAGGGTTTAGATGGACTATTTGAAACCATTGATTTTCTGGAGCAGGCAGGCGTTTCAGCTATTGAAATCGGTGTTCCTTTCTCGGACCCTGTTGCGGACGGTCCAGTGATTGAGGAGGCGGGGCAACGCAGTTTGGCCAAGGGTGTCCATCTGTCGGACATTATCAAGCAGTTGCAAGGGCAAGCCAGTCAGGTGCCATTCATCTTGATGACTTATTTTAATCCTGTCTTTCAATATGGCTTGGACCAGTTTTTCCGCGATTTGGAGACGACTTCTGTCAAAGGCTTGATTATTCCTGACCTACCTTACGAACATGAGGATATCCTGCGTCCCTATCTGGAAAAGAGTGATTTCTGCCTCATTCGCTTAGTTAGTTTGACAACAGGGACTGACCGGCAGCAAGAATTGGTGCAGGATGCGGAAGGGTTTGTTTACGCCGTTGCCATCAATGGCGTGACCGGCAAGAGCAACCAGTACCGTGAGGACTTGGATGGTCACCTGAAACGCTTAAGGGCTTTGTCTCCTATCCCAGTATTAACAGGATTTGGCGTTTCCAGCCAAGAGGATATTCTCCGATTTAACCGCGTATCGGACGGCGTGATTATGGGCTCGAAAATCGTCAAAGGTCTGCATGAGGGCGAAATAGAAGAAATTCGTCAACTCGTGGTATTTGGCTGTCGGGTGGAGAAATAGAATGAAGTCTGGAAGAATCAAGGACTCATGCCGTTGACCAATAAAATGCTCAGAAAGGATGCGACCTAGTCGGTCCTTTTTTGATGGGATGCGGAAATGATCGTTCCCCTTGTTATTCGCTTTTTTTGCGAAAAAATGCTATAATTATCTGATTATATTTTTTGGAGAAATTAGTGAGTTTAGAGAATTACATGCCAGATTTTGCCTTGGAAAAGGCTTATGATGTGACGGTGGACAGTTTGAAAAAGCATGGGATTAAGGTGGTGTTTGTCGATTTAGATAATACCTTGATTGCTTGGAATAATCCTGACGGAACGCCTGAGATGCGCCAGTGGTTGCATGATTTGCGGGACGCAGGTATTCCAGTTGTCGTCGTGTCCAATAACAAATATGAGAGGGTCAAGCGCGCGGTCGAGAAATTCGAGATTGACTTTGAATCTTATGCGCTCAAGCCCTTCACTATCGGCATTAACCGCGCTCTCAAACGCTTTGATGTCAAGCCTAGCGAGGTCATTATGATTGGTGACCAGCTGATGACAGATATTCGGGCGGCCAAGCGGGCAGGACTCAAGTCGGCACTGGTCAAACCGCTGATTAAGACAGATTCGATTAACACACAGATTAACCGTTGGCGTGAGCGACGGACTATGAAAAAAATCATTGCCAAGTATGGACCAATAGACTACAAGAGGGAGATGTAAGTGGAAGAATTATTTTGTATCGGTTGTGGTGCTCAAATTCAGACGACAGATAAAGAGATTGCCGGATTTACTCCCCAATCTGCCCTCGAAAAAGGTCTGGAAACAGGGCAACTCTACTGCCAGCGGTGTTTCCGTTTGCGCCATTACAATGAGATTTCAGATGTCAATATCTCAGACGATGATTTCTTGAAACTCCTCCATAGTGTAGGAGAAAGCGATGCCTTGGTAGTGAATGTCATTGATATTTTTGATTTCAATGGGTCAGTCATTCCTGGTTTGCCTCGTTTTATTTCTGGAAATGACGTGCTTTTGGTCGGCAACAAGCAGGATATTTTACCCAAGTCAGTCAAGCCAGGTAAGGTTACTCAGTGGTTGACCGAGCGGGCGCATGAAATCGGCATGCGACCAGTTGATGTGGTCTTGACTTCGGCCCAAAACAAGCAGGCTATCAAGGACTTGATTGAAAAAATTGAACAACACCGCAAGGGTCGGGATGTCTATGTGGTCGGCGTGACCAACGTCGGCAAGTCAACGCTCATCAATGCCATTATCCAAGAAATCACAGGGGACAAGGATGTCATTACCACCTCACGTTTTCCAGGGACAACTTTAGATAAGATTGAGATTCCTCTGGATGATGGTTCTTTCATTTATGATACGCCTGGGATTATCCATCGTCACCAGATGGCTCATTACTTGACGGCTAAAAACCTCAAGTACATCAGCCCTCGCAAGGAAATCAAGCCAAAGACCTACCAGCTCAATCCAGAACAAACCTTGTTCTTGGCTGGTCTGGGACGATTTGACTTTGTGGCTGGTGAACGCCAAGGTTTCACAGCGTTTTTTGACAATGAACTTCAACTCCATCGGACCAAGTTACAAGGTGCTAGTAATTTTTACCAGAAACATGCGGGCTCACTTTTAGTGCCGCCAACCAGCAAGGAATTGAAAGAATTTCCTGAATTGGTCCGCCATGAATTTACCATCAACGAGAAGACGGATGTGGTCTTCTCAGGACTTGGTTGGATTCGTGTCAATGAAAAGGCCAAGATTGCTGCCTGGGCTCCAAAGGGTGTTGATGTGGTGATTCGCAAGGCTATTATTTAATGAAGTCTAAATGGGGTCACTTATGAAAAAAGTAGTTGGTATGCTGGCCATTGTTGGTTTGTGTGTTCTGGCCTATTGGTTTTGGCCAGGGGAAGAACCAAATCTTCCCAAACCCAGTGAGGTCCGGGAAATTCGTTTGGTCCAAGGTCAAGAAGTAGTCCAAATCGACCAGTCAGAAGAGATAGCGGTCTTTTTGGCAGAACTAGGAAATGCAAAAAAGACCCATCAAGCTAGTGTTCACGATGCACCGTTGGTTTCACCCCATGTGCGGATTGCTTTTGTCATGGCAGAAGGTGAAACCACAGCATTTGCTTATGAGGGAATACTTAACAGCTATCTGGAGTTTCCCTACACTGGTATCTACAAGCTGAAAGAGTCTCCTCAAGTGATTCAGAAAATGCTAGCAGACTAGGTCTGCTTAGTTTAGTAAAGAAAAGAGAAATTATGTCATTAACTTCAAAACAGCGTGCCTTTTTAAACAGTCAGGCACACAGTCTTAAACCCATCATTCAGATTGGGAAAAATGGTCTAAATGACCAGATTAAAACCAGTGTTCGTCAGGCGCTAGATGCGCGTGAATTGATCAAGGTGACCTTGCTACAAAATACGGATGAAAACATTCACGAAGTAGCAGAAATCTTGGAAGAAGAAATCGGTGTGGACACGGTTCAAAAAATCGGTCGCATCTTGATTTTATTCAAACAATCTAGCAAGAAAGAGAACCGTAAAATTTCCAAACAGGTCAAAGAAATCTAAGAAGGAGAGCCTATGGCTATTGAACTCTTAACACCCTTTACCAAGGTTGAATTAGAGGTTGAAAAGAAAGAAACCAATCGCAAACAAGTGGGGATTCTGGGAGGGAATTTCAACCCTGTCCACAATGCTCATTTGATTGTGGCAGACCAGGTCCGTCAACAGTTGAAGCTGGATGAAGTCTTGCTCATGCCAGAATTCATTCCGCCTCATGTGGATAAAAAAGAAACCATTGACGAATACCATCGCTATTCCATGCTCAAGATGGCTATTGCAGGTATTGAGGGCTTGGGGATTGAAACCATTGAACTGGAACGCCGTGGTGTCAGCTATACCTACGACACCATGAAATTGCTGAAGGAGAAAAATCCTGATACGGATTATTATTTCATCATCGGTGCAGATATGGTAGACTACCTGCCAAAATGGCATAGGATTGATGAATTGGTACAGTTGGTGCAGTTTGTTGGTGTCCAGCGCCCTCGTTACAAGGCAGGGACGTCCTATCCGGTTATCTGGGTAGATGTTCCCTTGATGGACATTTCCTCCAGCATGGTGCGTAGTTTTATCAAGCAAGGACGGGTGCCGAATTTTATGGTGCCTCATGAAGTTCTGGACTATATCGAAGAAAAGGGACTTTACCAATGATTGCAGCAGATTTGACATTTGACCGTCAGGCTCTTTTGGAAAAAATCCGTGTAGCCATGAAGCCAGCGCGCTTCCAACATGTCTTGGGTGTGGAGCAGGCGGCGCTTGCCTTGGCAGACCAATACGGCTGTGATCCGAAAAAAGCCAGTCTGGCAGCACTCTTGCATGACTATGCTAAGGAAGTGGAAGACCAAGTTTTTTTGGACTTGATTGCCAAGTATGATTTGGACAAGGACCTGCTCAACTGGGATAATAACATCTGGCACGGTGTGGTTGGCGCCTATAAAATCGCAGAAGATTTTGGTTTGGAAAATGAGGAAATTTTCCAAGCCATTCAACGACACACCATTGGTGCTGGGCAGATGACCTTGCTGGACAAGGTTCTCTATGTGGCGGACTACATCGAACCCAATCGGGATTTTCCTGGGGTGGACGAGGCGCGTCGTATCGCAAGAGAGTCCTTGGACAAGGCAGTAGCCTATGAAACTGCCCAAACCATTTCTTACTTAGCCAAGAAGGGAATTCCCATTTATCCACAAACCTTGGAAACCCATAATGGCTATGTTTCTTATTTGAAGGAGTAGGGATGATTACATTAAAACCTGTGGATGAAAGCTCCTATCAAGCAGTCTTGGACTTGACAGTAGCCGAGGCAGATAAGGTCTTCGTGGCTCCCAATGTGCGTTCACTCGCTGACGCTTGGCTTTACAGAGAAAACGGCGATGTCTTCCCCTATGCCATCTGGGCAGATGAACAGGTGGTCGGTTTTGCCTTGATTGACATTGATGAAGACATCCAGCAGTATATGCTCTAGCGGTTTATGATTGGACAAGAGTTTCAAGGAAGGGGTTATGGTCAGGCTGCTTTGGAGGTCGTAATAGCAATGGCTCAGTCACACCCTGTCTGCGACCATTTGATTGCAGCTTATGTTAAGGGCAATCAGAAGATGGTTCATCTCTTGGAGAAAAATGATTTTGTCTTAGATGTTGAAGAAGAAAGGGAATTGGTCTTCCGTTTGGAAACGCCTGGTGTTAAGCTATGAAATCTGCATTGTTAGTCATTGACATTCAGAACCTTCTAGTGGAGGAAAAACCTTATGCTATTGAAGAGCGATTAGCCCTCTGGCAAGATAGCCTTGCACAAGCCCGTCAAGCGGGGGTAGAAGTCATCCATGTCCGCCATCATGATCAGGAATTGGTCAAGGGGACTGCTGACTGGGAGATTCACTCAATTGTTGCACCCTTAGCTAGTGAGAAGATTTTCGATAAGACCTTTAACAGTGCCTTCAAGGAAACGGGGCTTCATGCTTATTTGCAGGAAAAGGGAATTGAGCAGCTCATAATCATGGGTATGGCGACCAATTTTTGTATTGATACGACGATTAAAGTAGCCTTTGAACTAGGCTACAAGGTAACTGTGATTCAGGACGGAACGACGACAGGTTATTCAGGCAAATTGGATGCCAAAGACTTGATTGACCACTACCAAAACATCTGGTCATGGAATTTTGCCCAGGTGGATACATTAGAAAATATAATTAGAGGATAAGATGAAAGAACTAGATTTAGTAAAAGTTGTGGTCCAGGCTGCTGATGACAAGCGAGCTGAGGACCTTGTTGTAATTGATGTTCAGGGTGTGACCAGCCTGACAGACTACTTTGTGATTGCCAGCTCCATGAACAGTCGCCAGTTGGAGGCTATTGCGGAAAACATCCGTGAAAAGGTAGTGGAAGTTGGAATCAAGGGTAGCCGTGTAGAAGGCGATAGTAACGGTGGCTGGGTCCTTTTGGACCTTGGAGGTGTTGTCGTTCATATCTTCTCAGAAGAAATGCGTGACCTCTACAACCTCGAAAAATTATGGCATGAAGGCAGTTTCTTGGAAGTATCGGAGTACCTAGGATAGGGAGAGCTTTATGGCAAATTTAGTAACCGTTTTAGGGTTGGGGTTAGCGGGCATAGACCCTGTTGGTATGTTGATGCTTATGGCACAGCTTGCTACTGGTGGAAGCAAGCGTCAAGCAGTTCTTTTTGCAGGGCTTGTTCTCTTTGGTACAACCCTGCTAGGTGTGGCCTTATCGACACTTTTAGGATCTAGTCTCAATAAACTGAGCGACTTTATTGGGGAAGTCGGCACAGCTATCAATCAACTGCCTGATGCCAGTTGGGTTTGGATTGATGTCGCCCTCATCGCTCTCTTGATTTATTGGGGCATTCGCCGTGACAATCAAAAAGAAATCAAAGAGAATCAAAGCGAAAAGAAGATAACAGGTATCTGGGCTGGCGTAGTCTTTATGGTTTTTACTGCTCCGACTGACCCTAGTTTTCTCGCAGTCTTAGCCATATCTGGACATCGCAATCATTTTCTCTTGTCCTTGCTTTACAGTACAATCTGGGTCTTGCTGAGTCAAGCTCCACTCTTTCTCCTCACTATTGCTGTGATTTTCAACCAGCATGAGAAATTTGTTCTAGAATTCAATGCTTTCATGGACAAGTATCGTCCAATACTAAATAGGGGACTGACGGGGCTTATTTATATCTTAGCTGGTGTCTTTACCTTGGATTTAGCTCTTTACCTCTTAGCAGGGAGTTGGCTTCTGGCCTAAGACAGTCGTAAGACTGTTTTTTCATCGAAAAGAAGGAAGGATATATGGCAACTTATGAAACCTTTGCGGCGGTCTATGATGAAATCATGGATGACAGCTTGTATGATAAATGGACAGATTTTAGCTTGCGGAACTTGCCACAAGACACCAAGACGATTTTAGAATTGGCCTGTGGGACAGGGATTCAGGCTGTACGGTTTGCTCAAAAGGGTTATGAGGTGACAGGGCTTGACCTGTCCTATGAAATGTTGGAATTGGCCCAGAAAAAAGCAGAAGCTGCGGGTGTCATGATGGAGTTGGCCCAAGCAGATATGATGGCTCTGGAAGGTGTTGGAGAGTTCGATGCGGTGACCTGTTACTCGGATAGTCTGTGCTATATGTCGGACCAAGAAGCTGTTTTGCGGGTCTTTGAAGGAGTTCACTCTGTTCTCAATCAAGGTGGTACTTTCCTTTTTGACGTCCACTCCATTTATCAAATGGAGGAAGTATTTGCAGGCTATAGCTACCATGAAAACTACGAGGATTTTGCCTTTGTCTGGGATACTTACGAGGGGGAGCATGAGCATTCTATCGTTCACGAATTGACCTTCTTTGTCAAAGATGAGGACAGTCAAGAGGAGCGGTTTATCCGTCGGGATGAAGTTCATGAAGAGCGGACCTATCCGATTGAAACCTATGTGGAATGTTTGAAAGAAGCTGGTTTTGTATCTGTGGAAGTCTTTGCGGACTTTGAAAATCAAGCTCCGACAGAAACCAGCCAGCGGTGGTTTTTCAAGGCGGTCAAGGCATGATTTCAGGCATCGTAGCAGAATACAATCCCTTCCATACAGGTCATAAATACCTGCTGGAGCAGGTTGAGGGGTTGAAAATCGTGGTCATGTCTGGTAATTTCATGCAACGGGGTGAGCCAGCCATTGTGGATAAGTGGACACGGGCTCAGATGGCTTTGGAACACGGGGCAGATCTTGTTGTCGAGATGCCCTTTTTGGTGTCTGTCCAGTCGGCTGACCATTTCGCCAAGGGAGCAATCAGCATTTTACACAGGCTAGGTGTGGAAAAACTGGTTTTCGGTACGGAAGAAATGCTGGATTACCAGAAAATTGCGGACATCTATGTGGATAAGTCGGAAGAGATGGAAAATTTTGTGAAAAACTTGCCTGACCATCTCTCTTATCCACAGAAGACCCAGGCTATGTGGCAGGAGTTTGCGGGTCTAACCTTCACAGGTGACACGCCAAATCATATTCTGGCTCTGGCTTATGCTAAGGCGGTGGCTGGAACTGGCATTCAGCTCAGCCCTGTTCAACGGCAGGGGGCTGGTTTTCATTCGGAAGAGGTGGAAACGTCCTACGCCTCGGCGACAGCTATCCGCAAGAGTGCTGACCAGCTGGACTTGGTGCGTGACTTTTTACCGTCTGCCAGTCTCTTTGAAGAGGCGACCAAGGTAAGCTGGAGAAACTATTTTCCTCTGCTCCGCTACCAGATTGCGACCCACCCAGATCTCAGTCAGGTCTTTCAGGTCAACGAAGAACTAGCCAGTCGTATCCGCTCTGCCATTGGGAGCGTAGCGACCGTGGAGGAGTTAGTGGATGCAGTTGCGACCAAGCGCTACACCAAGGCGCGGGTGCGGCGGGTGCTGACCTACATCTTGGTTAATGCGGTGGAAAGTCCCTTGCCAGAAGCAGTTCATGTATTGGGCTTTTCAACTCGAGGCCAGGCCTATCTAAAGATTGTCAAGGAGCGGGTGGACCTGATGACGCGGATCGGCAAAGAGCCCTGGGACAGTCTGACCCAGCAGGCGGATGCGGTCTATCAACTTGGCGCTGACGCAATCGCAGAGCAGACCTATGGGCGTGTGCCGGTGAAGGTGGAGTGATGAGAAAAAATTTTTTATAAAGTTCTTGACTCTCACCTTACGTTATCCCTTATACTGATTATAGAGAGGAGATTTCTATGAGCGAAAATTGGACAGTTAAGCAGGTCAGTCAGTTGACAGGATTGACGGTGAGGACCCTGCACCACTATGACCAGATTGGTTTGCTCAAACCAGCATTTGTGGCTGAAAATGGTTATCGCTACTATAATCAAGAGAATTTGGCTCGTCTGCAAGAAATTCTATTGTTTCGTGAATTGGATCTTCCTCTCAAAGACATTCAGCAGCTTCTGGACGTGACGGAAGTCAATCGTCAGCAAGTCTTGCGGGACCATATCACCCTTTTAGAGCTCAAAAGGGAACGGCTGGATCGCATCATCAATCACGCCAGATTGCTCACAGAAAAAGGAGGAGAAGTCATGGATTTTCACGCATTTGACAGCAGTCAACTAGAAGCCTACAAGGTGGAGGCTAAGGAGCGGTGGGGGAATACCTCAGCCTTTGCGGAATTTGAAGAGAAATACGATGCCAGTAAGGACCGGGTGTTTGCTCAAGAGATGCAGGCTATTTTTGAAGTTTTTGGAAAAATGCTGAGCTTAGAAGTCAGTCATCCAGATGTGCAGGCTCAGGTAGCCAACTTGCAGGCCTATATCACGGAAAATTTCTACACCTGCACCAAGGAAATCTTGCAAAATCTAGGTCTTATGTATGTTGAAGACGAGCGATTTACAACCAATATTGACCGAGCAGGTGGACCAGGAACAGCAGCCTTTGTCAGTCAAGCTATTGCGATTTATTGCAAAGAATAAACGAAAGAAGTCTAGTGAGAACTAGGCTTTTTTGGTATACTAGATGAAGCTAGAATATAAGGAGCCACCCCATGATTCAACCTATTATGAAAGATATTTTCTTCCTGCAGCAGAAGTCTGAGCCTGCGACTCAAGCGGATCTACAAGTCGGTCAGGATTTGCAGGACACTTTGGTAGCCAACGCTCACGCCTGCGTGGGCATGGCGGCTAATATGATTGGTATCAAAAAGCGGATTATCATCGTCAACATGGGTTTTACCAACCTGGTCATGTATAATCCTGTCCTCGTCAGCAAGGCCAATCCCTATCAGACTGAGGAGGGCTGTCTGTCGCTCGAAGGTACCCGTCCGACCACTCGCTATCAGGAGATTGAAGTGGAATTTTTTGATGCTTCTTGGAAGTCTGTCAGCCTAAAGCTGACAGACTTCCAAGCCCAGATTGTTCAGCATGAACTAGATCATTTGGAAGGGATTATCATCTAGTAGCTACCAAATCTACCGTCAGATAGATTTTTTTATCAAAAAGTCAAAAAAAAGTCAAACAAAACTATTGACTTTTACTGACCAATGGTGTAGAATAATGAATGTAAGGTAATGAGGCCTTGCATATTTTTCAACCAAAAGGTCAGTATAGGTCAAACGCTTATTTGATTTTCTATTAGTCTTATTGGTCAGTAAAGGACAAACTTCTAAGGAGGTTAGGATGAAAGATAAGATTATTTCCTATTAGTAATTTTTTTAACTCAAAGGTCAGTATTGGTCAATAAAAATGATAAAAATAAACGAGGTGGAACTATGAACAACAATTTTAATAACTTTAACAATATGGACGATATTTTCAATCAACTCATGGGAAACATGGGTGGCTACAGCACAGAACGTCGCCGTTATTCTATCAATGGGCGTGAAGTGACACCGGAGGAATTCGCTATGTACCGTCAGACTGGTCGCCTGCCACAGACAGAAGAAGTGGTTCAAACACAGGGTAAAGGTCAGATAAAGTCAGATGGGATTCTTGCAAAACTGGGTCGCAATTTGACCCAAGATGCGCGTGAAGGTAAGTTGGATCCAGTCATTGGACGGAACAAGGAAATCCAAGAAACTTCTGAAATCCTAGCTCGTCGGACTAAGAACAATCCTGTTTTGGTCGGTGATGCTGGTGTTGGTAAAACTGCGGTAGTAGAAGGCTTGGCTCAAGCCATTGTCAACGGAGATGTGCCAGCAGCCATTAAGAACAAGGAAATTATCTCCATCGACATTTCAGGCTTGGAAGCTGGGACTCAGTATCGTGGAGCATTTGAGGAAAATGTGCAGAATCTTGTGGATGAAGTCAAAAAAGCAGGAAATATCATTCTTTTCTTTGATGAAATTCATCAGATTTTGGGAGCTGGTAGCACTGGCGGAGACTCAGGTTCCAAGGGCTTAGCGGATATTCTCAAACCAGCTTTATCCCGTGGGGAATTGACGGTTATCGGTGCCACTACACAGGACGAATACCGCAATACCATTCACAAGAACGCTGCTCTGGCTCGTCGTTTCAATGAAGTCAAGGTCAATGCTCCGTCCGCAGAAGACACCTACCAGATTTTGAAAGGGATTAAGCCGCTTTATGAAGCCCACCACAATATTGAATTGCCAGATGAGGTTTTGAGAGCTGCAGTTGATTATTCCGTCCAATATATTCCGCAACGTAGCTTGCCTGATAAGGCTATTGACCTGATTGATGTGACCGCTGCTCACTTGGCTGCACAACATCCTGTGACAGATATTCAGACCTTGGAAGCAGAAATGGCTGAGGCAAAACAGTTGCAGTTGGAAGCAGCTGAAAAAGAGGATTATGAAAAAGCCTTGAATGAAAAGGTCCGCATTGATAAGCTACAAAAACAGATTGATAATCATACGGAGCAACAGAAAGTGGTGGCGACTGTTAATGATGTGGCTCAGGCGGTTGAGCGGATGACAGGAATTCCAGTTTCTCAAATGGGAGCTTCTGATATCGAACGCCTCAAGGACTTGAAAAATCGCTTAGCCACAAATGTAATCGGTCAAGATGATGCAGTGGAAGCAGTATCCCGTGCCATTCGTCGTAATCGTGCAGGCTTTGATGATGGTAACCGTCCAATCGGCTCCTTCCTCTTTGTTGGTCCGACTGGTGTTGGTAAAACAGAGTTGGCTAAACAACTAGCTCTAGACTTGTTTGGTAATAAGGATGCCATTATTCGTCTGGATATGTCTGAATACAGCGACCGGACAGCAGTTTCCAAATTAATCGGTACCACAGCAGGATATGTCGGGTATGATGATAATTCTCATACGCTAACAGAGCGTGTACGTCGCAATCCGTACTCTATTGTTCTCTTAGATGAGATTGAAAAGGCAGATCCACAAGTGATTACCCTTCTCTTGCAAGTGCTAGATGATGGGCATTTGACAGATGGTCAGGGCAACCAAGTCAACTTTAAAAACACCATTATCATTGCTACTTCAAATGCGGGCTTTGGTTATGATGTGCCAGTGACTGATGAGAAAGTGGCTATTATGGACCGCATTTCTCCTTACTTCCGTCCAGAATTTCTCAACCGTTTCAATGGGGTTATTGAATTTAAACACTTAGATAAAGAAGATCTCAAAGCCATCGTAGAATTGATGCTGGCACAGGTCAACAAGACCTTGGCTAAGAAGGGAATTAGTCTAGAGGTGACGGATGCAGCCAAAGAATTCTTGATGGAAGCAGGCTATGACCAGGCAATGGGAGCTCGTCCTATGCGTCGCGTGATTGAAAATCAAATCCGTGATAAGGTGACAGACTTCTATTTGGATAATGTTGAAGTCAAACACCTAGAAGCAGATGTTGTTGATGGAACTATCCAAATAAAAGAGCAAACCTTTTCATAAAATTATAGAATAATATAGAAAATTCGAGAATTAAACTCGGATTTTCTTTGTTTTTTCTTTTTAGAGAAATGTAGGTATATGATATATTTTACGAGTTCTTGACAGCTTTTACGTAAAACTTTCAAAAAATATTGTATAAATCCTTGACAAGTGCAAACGTTTGCGTTAAACTATCATTGTAATCGAAAGAAAGGAAAACGTTTTTATGGCGAATCGTACCAGTGGAATTTTAATGCATATTACCTCACTTCCAGGTAAGTTTGGTATCGGTACTTTTGGAAAGCCTGCCTATGACTTTGTAGATTTCTTGGTCGAAACCAAGCAGACCTACTGGCAGCTCCTTCCTCTCACAACGACAAGTTATGGAGATTCACCTTATCAATCATTTTCTGCCATTGCAGGAAATACTCATTTAATTGATTTTGATTTGTTGGCAGAAGAAGATTTATTGGCCAACTTTGACTACCAAGATGTGAAATTTGGGGACAATCCAGAAAAAGTAGACTATGCCTTGATCTATGAGGCTCGTCGTCCGATTTTGGAAAGAGCCGTTAAAAACTTCTTGAGTGATGACAAGCGTAAAGCAGCCTTTCAAGAGTTTGAAAAAGCCAATTCGTCATGGTTAAATGACTATGCGGAATTCATGGCTATTAAAGAACACTTTGGAAACAAGGCCCTACAAGAGTGGGATGACAAGAAAGTTGTTGCTCGAAATGAAGAAGCTCTTGAAAAATACCGCTTGGAATTGACAGACCAAATTGATTACTTTAAAGTCACTCAATATTTCTTCTTTAGCCAGTGGAAACAGCTAAAAGAATATGCCAATAAAAATCACATTAAGATTATCGGAGACATGCCAATTTATGTTTCTGCTGATAGTGTGGAAGTTTGGACCAAGCCACAGCTCTTCAAATTAGATAGCGAGCGCAAGCCGCTTTATGTGGCAGGTGTGCCAGCAGATAACTTCTCTGCAGATGGCCAGCTTTGGGGCAACCCACTCTACGATTGGGAGCAACATGAAAAAACTGGCTACAACTGGTGGATCTATCGCATTCACGAGAGTTTCAAACTCTACGATGTCTTGAGAATTGACCACTTCAAAGGCTTCTCAGATTACTGGCAGGTAGCAGGAGATGCTAAAGTTGCCAAGGTTGGTACTTGGGAGCCAGGTCCAGGCTACAATCTCTTCAAGGCGGTCAAAGAAACCCTTGGCGACTTGCCAATTATTGCAGAGGACCTAGGGAATATCGATGCTAAGGCTCGTAAGTTGCTTGCAGATTGTGGCTATCCAGGAATGAAAATTCTAGAATTTGGCTTCTTCGATGTGACAGGGAGAAGCATTGACATCCCACACCGTTGCGTACCAAACTCTATCGCCTACACAGGCACACACGATAACGAGGTGGTCAATGGTTGGTATAACAATCTAGAGCCTGAACAACAGGAGTTTGTAGATGCCTATACCAACAGAAAGCCGATTGAACCAGTGACCCAAGCCATGCTTCGAACTCTCTTTGCCACTGTCAGCGACACAGCTATTGCGACCATGCAAGATGTTCTTGACTTGGGCGAGGAAAGCCGCATGAACATGCCTTCAACTGTCGGAGGTAACTGGGAATGGCGAATGAAAGCTGAAGATTTAACCCAGGAACGCAAAGACTTCTTAGTCAAAATGACAACACTATATCAACGAGGAAATGAAAATCATGATTAACTTTACAACATTTGCAGAAACAAATACTTCGAAAAAATTAGCTGATTTAACAAACGAAGAAATCTATCTTCAATTGTTAAACTACGTAAAAGAAGCTGCAGCTACAAAACCAAAAAACACAGGTAAACGCAAGGTTTACTACATCTCAGCAGAGTTCCTTATCGGTAAACTCTTGTCAAACAACTTGATCAACTTGGGTGTGTACAAGGACATTCAGGCAGAATTAGCAGCAGCTGGCAAGTCTTTGGCACAGGTTGAAGACGTGGAACCAGAACCATCACTTGGTAACGGTGGTCTTGGTCGTTTGGCATCATGTTTTGTGGACTCTATGTCAACACTTGGGATCAACGGTGAGGGTGTTGGTCTCAACTACCACTGCGGTCTCTTCAAACAAGTCTTCAAGGACAACCAACAAGATGCAGAGCCAAACTTCTGGATTGAAAATGATTCTTGGTTGATTCCAACGACAATCAGCTACAATGTACCGTTTAAAAACTTTACTTTGACCTCTAAATTGGACCGTTTGGATATTCTTGGTTACAAGAAAGACACTAAGAACTACCTCAACTTGTTTGATATCCAGTCTGTCAACTATGGCTTGATTGAAAATGGCATTACGTTTGACAAGACGGCTATTCAAGAAAACTTGACCCTCTTCTTGTATCCAGATGATTCAGACAAGAATGGTGAATTACTCCGCATTTACCAACAATACTTCATGGTGTCAAATGCTGCCCAGCTTTTGATTGACGAAGCGATTGAGCGTGGTTCAAATGTGCGTGACTTGGCAGACTATGCTTACGTTCAAATCAATGATACTCACCCTTCACTTGTTATTCCAGAATTGATCCGTCTTTTGACTGAAAAACACGGCTTGGAATTTGCAGAAGCAGTGGCCATCGTTAAGAACATGACTGGTTACACCAACCACACCATCTTGGCAGAAGCCCTTGAAAAATGGCCATTGTCATTCTTGGAAGAGGTAGTACCTCACTTAGTAGACATCATCAGGGAATTGGATGCCTTGGTTGCTAAGGAAGTAGCGGATGTTGCTCTTCACATCATCGACGAGTCTGGTCGTGTGCACATGGCTCACATGGATATCCACTTCTCAAACTCTGTCAACGGGGTTGCGGCTCTCCATACTGAAATTTTGAAAAACTCTGAGTTGAAAGGTTTCTACGAGCTTTACCCAGAGAAATTCAATAACAAGACAAACGGTATCACCTTCCGTCGTTGGTTAGAATTTGCCAACCAAGATCTTGCAGACTACATCAAGGAATTGATTGGCGATGAATACTTGACAGATGCGACTAAGCTTGAGAAATTGTTGGCCTTTGCTGATGACAAAGAAGTTCATGCTAAATTGGCTGAAATCAAACACAACAACAAATTGGCTCTTAAACGTTACCTGAAAGACAACAAGGGAATTGAGTTGGACGAAAACTCTATCATTGATACACAAATCAAACGTTTCCACGAGTACAAACGCCAACAAATGAATGCCTTGTATGTGATTCACAAGTATCTTGAAATCAAAAACGGCAACCTTCCAAAACGTAAAATCACTGTTATCTTCGGTGGTAAGGCGGCTCCAGCTTATGTGATTGCCCAAGACATCATTCACTTGATTCTCTGCTTGTCTGAATTGATCAATAACGATCCAGAAGTGAGCAAGTATCTCAACGTTCACTTGGTAGAAAACTACAACGTAACGGTTGCAGAAAAACTTATCCCTGCGACAGACATCTCTGAGCAAATCTCACTTGCTTCTAAAGAAGCATCAGGTACTGGTAACATGAAATTTATGTTGAACGGTGCTTTGACACTTGGTACTATGGACGGTGCTAACGTTGAGATTGCAGAATTAGCAGGCATGGATAATATCTACACATTTGGTAAGGATTCAGATACCATTATCGACTTGTACGACAAGGCTGGTTACGTATCTTCGGACTATTACAATGGCGATGCCAATATCAAGCGTGCAGTTGACTTTATCGTCAGCGATGAAGTACTTGCACTTGGTAATGAAGAACGCCTTGGTCGTCTTCACCATGAATTGATCTCGAAAGACTGGTTCATGACCTTGATTGACTTAGCAGAGTACATCGAAGTTAAAGAGCAAGTCTTTGCAGATTACGAAGATCAAGATTCATGGAACAAGAAAGTTGTTCACAACATCGCCAAAGCAGGATTCTTCTCATCTGACCGTACAATCGAGCAGTACAACGAAGACATCTGGCACAGTAAATAATCTAAAACAAAAGAATGTTTCCGAGTGGGAACATTCTTTTTGGTATATTTAGTTTTTACCGTTTGGCCATAGATACAAAGGTGACCTTGTCTGGTCGGTAGGTAATGGTGCCGTACTGGAAGGGACGACCGTCTGCCAGATAGGTGGTGCTAGTGACGGAAACCACCATGTCGTAGTCAGCTAGATCAAGCAAGGATTTTTCTTCCTCCGTTGCAAAGCGGAAGGAAATTTCTCGACGTGAATGAGAGATTCCTAAGCCCAGGTCCGATTCTAGATACTGATAAATCGAGCTTTCAGCGATTTCCTTGCTGAGATAGGGGACAATTCTGCGGTCAAAGTAGGAAATCTCATACTCTAATCGCTCACCGTCGATAGTCCGAACGCGACTGACACGGTAGAGATCCGTTTTTTCATCCACTTCCAATTCCTTCATGACCTCTGGCTGACCTTGGACAATATAGAGGTTGGTCAATTCGGTCTGGACTTGATGGTGGGCAGAGCGGTTGAGTTCGCTGACGGTCTTCAATTCGGATACAAATGGTTTTCGAACAAGATTATGGTCCAAAATAATGGAATTTCTCCCTTGACGTTTTTGGATATAGCCATCCATCTCCAACAGCGATAGGGCCTTGCGGATGGTGTCCTTGGAATAGGAGTAAATCTCCATCAGTTCATTTTCTGTAGGCATCTCTTGATTGGCCTGCCAGATATTTTGTTCAATTTTTTCCTTGATGTCAGCATAGACTTTTTTGTATTTACTCATTTGGGTAACTTCCTAGCTTGCTATTTACCGCTAGTATATCATAAAAAATGCCAAAGGTCAGTATTCTAAGTCCAAGTGACTTTTACGGAAAACAAATAAAATTATTACGTAAAACCATTGACATTTGAAAACGTTTACGTTATAATAAGGTTACAAGTTGAAAAGGTTTTACTAAGTAAATAGAAAGGAGCGACATGAAGTTACTAACAGTTAATGTTCATGCCTGGCTAGAAGATGACCAGCATGAGAAAATGGATATTCTGGCTCAGACCATTGCACAAAAGCAATATGATGTAATCGCTCTCCAGGAAGTCAATCAACTGATGACAAGTCCCTTGGTGACCAAAGACTTACGCCAAGACAATTATGGTCTGGTCCTGCTTGAGAAGCTGAGGAAGCTTGGAATGACAGACTATTCCTATTTCTGGTCCAATTCCCATATTGGATATGATAAGTATGACGAAGGGATTGCTTTTTTGACCAAACTGCCTGTTTATGAAGTGGATGCCTTCTACTGTAGTCAGCACCAAGATTTGACATCAATCCTGTCTCGCAAGATTATTGGCTTGACAGTGGCATATGGGAATGAGTTGATAGATTTGTATTCTTGCCATATCAATCTTCCAGATAGTCAAGAAGAAAATCAGTTGGAAAATATTCGCTCGATTATTGAGAGAACGGATTCGAATCGATTGAAAATCCTCATGGGTGATTTCAATACGGATGCTTTATCAAATCCCCAAGCCTACCAAGCTATCAAGGACCTGGGCCTTTATGATAGTTATGATTTGGCAGAGGAAAAGGACAGCGGTATCACTGTTGAAAAAGCCATTGACGGATGGGCAGGTCATAGCCAGGAAAAACGTCTGGACTATGTGTTCTTAAATCAGGAAAGACAGGTTCAATCCAGTCGAGTGATTTTCAACGGGGACAATCTTCCTGTAATATCGGACCACTTTGGTGTGGAAGTAAGATTAAGTATTTAATGGTCAACAGACCAAGAAAAATTTAAGGAGAAAAACATGAAAAAATTTCTTAGTTTCGAATTTTGGCAAAAATTCGGTAAATGTTTGATGGTAGTGATCGCCGTTATGCCGGCGGCAGGTCTGATGGTTTCTATCGGAAACTCGATTCCACTAATCAGTCCTGAATCAGAATTGCTCATTCGTATTGGGAATATCATTGCCCAAATCGGTTGGGGGATTATCGGAAACCTTCACTTGCTCTTTGCTTTGGCAATCGGTGGTAGCTGGGCTAAGGAAAAAGCTGGCGGTGCTTTCTCGGCAGGTCTTGCTTTTATCTTGATTAACTTGATTACAGGTCATTTCTTCGGTGTAACTACTGATATGTTGGCAGATGCGACTGCGACTGTTAGCACAGTCTTTGGGACAGAAATTCCAGTATCTGGATACTTTGTCAATATCCTTGGTCAGCCTGCTTTGAACATGGGTGTCTTTGTAGGGATTATTGCTGGTTTTGTTGGTGCGACTGCTTACAACAAATACTACAACTATCGCAAGTTGCCAGATGTATTGACCTTCTTTAACGGCAAACGCTTTGTACCATTTGTGGTTATCTATCGCTCAGTTCTTGTAGCGCTAGGATTAGCTATCTTTTGGCCAGTTGTTCAAACAGGAATCAATAGCTTTGGTAAATGGATTGCAAGCTCACAGGATACAGCACCAATTCTTGCACCTTTTGTTTATGGTACCTTGGAACGTTTGCTTCTTCCATTTGGTTTGCACCACATGTTGACCATTCCAATGAACTATACATCACTTGGTGGTACCTATGACATCTTGACAGGTGCACAAGCAGGTACACAAGTATTTGGTCAAGATCCGCTCTGGTTGGCTTGGATTACAGACTTGATTAACCTCAAGGATGCTGGTGATTTGACTCAGTACAATGACCTTCTTGCCAATGTAACCCCTGCTCGCTTTAAAGTAGGTCAAATGATTGGTTCCTCAGGTATTCTCATGGGCTTGACCCTTGCTATGTACCGCAATGTTGATGAGGATAAGAAGAAAAAATATCGTGGTATGTTCCTTTCATCTGCTGCAGCTGTCTTTTTGACAGGTGTAACAGAACCAATTGAGTTTATGTTCATGTTTGCGGCAATGCCACTCTATGTAGTCTATGCATTTGTACAAGGTGCGGCTTTTGCGATGGCAGATATTGTCAATTTGCGTATGCACTCATTTGGTAATATCGAATTCCTTACACGTACACCGATGGCGATCAAAGCTGGTATCGGTATGGACGTTGTCAATTTTATCTGGGTAACAGCCCTCTTTGCAGTTGCAATGTACTTCATTGCCAACTTCATGAT
Source organism: Streptococcus sp. A25 (assembly GCF_043674095.1). Lineage (NCBI taxonomy): Bacteria > Bacillati > Bacillota > Bacilli > Lactobacillales > Streptococcaceae > Streptococcus > Streptococcus sp. A25. The sequence goes on along the minus strand of NZ_JBIMJO010000020.1, from coordinate 12,515 downwards.
TCAAAAATTCAACCTAGCAACAGCTGGACGCAATGGTAACTATGATACAGAAACAACAGATGTGGTTTCAAATTCAAACGTAGATACTGCGGATGCTAGTTCACAAGTGGTACAAATCATCAACTTGCTTGGTGGTCGTGATAATATCGCAGATGTGGATGCTTGTATGACTCGTCTTCGCGTTAGTGTCAAAGATGTGGCACAGGTTGGAGATGAAAATGCTTGGAAACAGGCTGGTGCTATGGGCTTGATTATCAAAGACTCAGGTGTTCAAGCAGTCTACGGACCAAAAGCAGATGTTCTCAAATCAGACATTCAAGACTTACTAGAATCTGGCGTAGCCATCCCTCGTACGGAAATTGTTGCGACTGAAACAGTAGTTGAGGAAGCACAATTCAAGGGTGTGACCGAGGCAGTTTATGCTGTTGCTGAAGGTCAAGCCATCGCCATCACAGAAGTGAAAGATCCGGTCTTCTCACAAAAAATGATGGGCGACGGTTATGCAGTTGAGCCTAGCTCCGGCAATGTTTACGCACCAGTTTCAGGTATTGTAACCAGTGTCTTCCCAACAAAACACGCTGTCGGTATTTTGTCTGACAAGGGTGTAGAAGTTTTAGTTCACGTTGGTTTAGATACAGTTGCACTAAACGGTGTTCCATTCTCAACTAAGGTAACAGATGGCCAACGCGTTGAAGCAGGAGACTTGCTCCTTGTAGCAGATTTGGAAGCCATTCGCTCAGCAGGACGTGAAACAACTATCGTCGTTGCCTTCACAAACACAGCAGAAATCAAATCTGTCAGCCTTGGCAATCTTGGACAAGTGAGCAAAGATAGTCAAGTTGCGACAGTTGAGTTGTAAAAAGTAAAAGACAAGTTCATGTGAGCTTGTCTTTTGTTTTTAAAATCTTCTCAATCCTTGCCATTTATGGTATAATAAAGCGATTTTATAAAATGTAGGAGGTTCCCCATGGGACGTAAATGGGCCAATATTGTAGCCAAGAAAACCGCAAAAGACGGTGCTAACTCAAAAGTTTACGCCAAATTTGGTGTTGAAATCTATGTAGCAGCGAAAAAGGGTGACCCAGATCCAGAAACAAACTCAGCGCTGAAATTTGTTATTGACCGTGCTAAGCAAGCGCAGGTTCCAAAACACATCATTGATAAGGCTATTGACAAGGCAAAAGGAAATACAGACGAAACTTTCGTAGAAGGTCGTTACGAAGGCTTTGGACCAAATGGTTCTATGATTATTGTTGATACTTTGACATCAAACGTAAACCGTACGGCAGCTAACGTCCGCTCTGCTTTTGGAAAAAACGGCGGTAACATGGGTGCATCTGGTTCCGTATCATTTATGTTTGATAAAAAAGGTGTGGTTGTATTTGCTGGTGATGATGCAGATGCCATCTTCGAATTGCTCCTTGAAGCAGATGTCGAAGTGGATGACGTAGAAGCAGAAGACGGCACAATCACTGTTTATACAGCACCAACTGATTTGCACAAGGCAATCGTGGCACTGAAAGAATCAGGAATCCAAGAGTTTAATGTTACTGAACTGGAAATGATCCCACAATCAGAAGTATCACTTGACGGCGATGACCTCGCAACATTTGAAAAACTCTACGACGCTCTCGAAGACGACGAAGACGTCCAAAAAATCTACACGAATGTAGATGGCTTTTAATAAAATTGGCAGTCCAGTGGACTGCCAATTTTATTAAAAGGCTGGAGATTGGAACTGCCGGCAGGCAGTTTTCTTTATACTCAAAAGTCCGGGGGACAGTCATTTTTATTAAAAGGTTGGAAATGAGAACCAGCGGCAGCTGGTTTTCTTTATTTTCAGCTGTCCATAAGGACAATTACTGGCTTAAAAGGTTGGAAATTAGGATTGCTGGCAGGCAATCCTTTCTTTATCATTTCATGGTCTGTGGGACATATAAAATGACTAGAAAGTTGGAGATGAGAACCGCTGGTAGGCGGTTTTCTTTGTAGCTATTAGAATGTCCAGGGGAAGTTATTTTTATTAGAAGGTTGGAGATGCGAACCGCTGACAAGCGGTTTTCTTTGTCACTTCATAGTCCGGGGGACAGTCATTTTTGTTAAAAGATTAGAAATTGGAATTGTCTAGAGGCAGTTCTTTTTCTGCCCTTGTTTTTTTCAAAAAGAAAATCCCGCCTTCTCAGAAATAAGGCATGCCTATTTCCATTGGGCCAGGATTTGTTTGTGGTAATGGTGGAGCGGTCCGACCTTTTCTAGTAGGTAGGTCGCAGCAAGGCCGACCAGTAGACCAGACAGGATGCCGGTAATTGATAAAATCGGCAGGTAGTTTAAAACGTAGAAGGAACGAGCGATGCTGGCAAAGACAAGCAGTTGTCCCAGATTGTGGAGCATACCCCCCAGTATGGAGATGCCGATAGGGCTGACCCGTTTAGGTCCCAGTTGCTTTGAGGCGAGCATACCAAGATAGCTTAGGGTGACTCCAGCAAAACTGTAGAGAAAGGTAGAAAAAGTGCCGCCTAGAAAGGTAGCAATCAGCAGGCGAAGGCCCACAACCTTTAAGCTGTCTTTGGTAGGAAGGGTGAAAATGGCAATCAGGCTAATGAGATTTCCCAGCCCTAGCTTCGCACCCGGCGCAAAGGCAAAAGGAGGAGTGATCAAGCGCTCAATGAGCGAAATGACCACAGCCTGAGCCGCCAACATGGTGATAAAATTTAAGGTTTGTTGTTTCCGGTTCACCAGTTCTCGCCTCCTTTCAACCGATTGACTCGTGTCTATTCTTATCATTCTATCTTACTTTTTTTTTCTCAATCTGGCAAGCTTCCTCATAGATATTACTAGTTATTGAAATAGGGGCTTGAATTTTCTTCTATAAAAGTATATAATAATCTAATGTAAATCGTTTCTATTTTCACAAGGAGGACACACTGTGACGAAAAATATTGTGATTGTTGGTGCTGGTTATGCAGGGATTGCAGCAGCACGTTTGCTCGGAAAGACATTTAAAAAGGACTCGGATGTAACCGTTACCCTGATTGATAAGAATTCCTTCCATACCTATATGACAGAGCTCCATGAGGTGGCTGCTGGTCGTGTAGAACCTAATGCGATTAAGTATGATTTACAACGCATTTTTGCCAAGTATCCTAAGGTTGACTTGGTAACTGATAAGGTTTTGGAAATCGACTATGATAAGAAACAGGTCATTGCTGAGCACCAGACCTTGGACTTTGACTATCTCTTGCTGGCTATGGGGGGCGAGGCCAATGACTTCGGTGTTAAAGGTGTTAAAGAGCATGGATTCACCCTCTGGTCAATTGAAGCGGCAGAGCGCTTGCACGATCACATGGTGGATGCCTGCTACCGTGCCATGCGTGAGCATGATGAGGCAAAACGTCGCGCCCTCTTGACCTTCACTGTTATCGGTGCAGGTTTCACTGGTATTGAAATGATTGGTGAGCTTATTGACTGGGTACCAATCCTGGCCCGTGAGTTCAAGCTTGATCCAAAAGAATTCTCGCTCAAGGTTGTTGAGGCAATGCCAAATATCTTGGCCATGGTGACTGAGAAAGAACAAGTTAAGGCTAAGAAATACCTTGAGAAAAAAGGTGTTGAATTGGTTCTCGGTGACGGTGTTGCTAGCGTACAAGAAGACAGCCTGACCCTGTCATCAGGTCGCCAAATTCCGACCTACACCTCTATCTGGACAGCCGGTGTTCAAGCCAACACAGACGCTGCAGAGTTTGGAATTGAACGTGCGCGTGCAGGACGTCTGGTTGCCAACGAGTACATGGAAGCAAAAGGCCGTGAGAACGTCTATGTTGCCGGTGACTTGGTTTACTTTGAAGAAAGCGAAGGCAAGCCAACACCGCAAATCGTACAGGCTGCTGAGCAGACAGGTCACACAGCTGCAAGCAATATCGTTGCAGCCATTAAGGGTGGCGAAAAACATGCCTACAAAGGTAAATACGACGGCTTCATGGTATCTATCGGTGCTCGTTATGGCGTAGCCTTCTTGATGGACAAGTACCACATGTCAGGTTTCCTGGCTATGGCTGTCAAACACATGGTCAACTTGCTCTACTTCTTTACCATCCGTAGCTTCTTCTACATGGGTGCCTATGTTCGTCATGAATTCTTTGATATTCAGAACAAGCGTAATATCTTCGGTGGCCATACTTCTGGTAAGGGCAATCTCCTTTGGTCTCTACCAATGCGCCTGCTCTACGGTTCAGTTTGGCTTTATGAGGGTGTGAAAAAGGCCTTTGGTCTTTTCGGTACGACTTCATGGTTCGGTGACCAAGTTGTCTTCCCATTCCCATGGTTGGCAGATCCTGTTTCTGGGGCATCGGCTGCAGAAGCTGTATCTGGAGCGTCTGAAGCAGTAGCAGAAATGGCAGATCCAATCTTTGGTCTCAGCTATGCTTATGGTGAAACGCCGATGACGGTCTTGGAATCAATGCCAGATTGGTTTGCGTCAATTATGGAATTTATGATGCCTAACCAAGAAGTTGCTCTCTTTATGCAGAAATTCATGACCATCACCGAAATCGGTATCGGTTTGGCTTTGATTGGTGGTGCCTTTGTATGGTTGGTATCTGCCATCACAGTTATGTTCGTTATCATGTTTAGCTTGTCTGGTATGTTCTACTGGGTTAACATCTGGTTCATCCCGGCGGCAATCTCGCTCATGAATGGTGCCGGTCGTGCCTTTGGTTTGGACTACTGGATTATGCCATGGTTGGGTCGCTTCCTTGATAAGCTCGTCTATGGTAGACCCAAGCATATTTATCGTAAGAATGACAAAAAATAAAGGACAAATAAGAACTAGTGGTACATGAAATTTGGAAGGCCTATCCTGAGGTTGAAGCTGGATTAGAGCAGGTCAAGGCTATCATCAAATCTGAGATGGTAGTCTTGCACCCTGATGTAAAAGAGAAAATTGATCAGTACATCGATGCTCCTGGTAAATACCTCAGGGCAGGTCTTTGCCTTTTTTTAGCCAGGGAGACAGAAGGCCAGATAGTTCCTGCCAAGCTCTATTTTGCTGCTCATCTGGAGGTTCTGCATTTGGCGACCCTCATTCATGATGATGTGATTGACCAGGCTGACTACCGTAGAGGTATCCAGGCTGCCCACATTCAATTTTCCAATCGTATTGCTATTTATGCAGGAGATTATCTCTTGGCCTATGCCGGTCGTCTCTTGGCCCAGGGGCTCCGGCAATTGGACCTTGAAGAAAAAGACGTTCACCTGGCTCACCATAAAATCGTCGAATGGATTTTGAGGGGGGAGCTGGAGCAACTCCTGAATGCCTATAATGTGAACATGACGCCAAGGGCTTATTTAAAGCAAATTCAAGGGAAAACGGCTAGTTTATTCGGATATGCCTATCAATTGGGCCTCTTCTATCCTGGACAGTCCTTGCGTCATGCGCGCCAGGCCTATCGAGCAGGCCGTGATTTGGGAATGGCCTTTCAAATTCGTGATGATTTGATTGACTACAAACTAGATTTGTCAGAGTCTGGCAAGCCAGGTTTGCAGGATGTCCAAAATGGTATTTATACCCTTCCCCTGTTGTTAGCTTTACAAGACAATGAAGACCTGGCTGCTGATTTCGAGGAGTTGGTCAATGAATCTAGTCCTGAAAAGTTGACAGACTTGCACCAAAAAATTCTAGCTACGTCTGCTCTTGAGCGGACGGAGATAATCCTAAACCAGTATCTGGACAGGTCCTCTTGGCATTTGAGAAAGCTTTCTCCACAGGTTGCAGACTCAGTAAACGCTTTTTTGGGTGATTTCTTTCACAAATATTTCTAAAAACACTAGACATTTTTGGAAAAAAGTTATATCATAATATAAGAAAAACAAATAATTCCAAAGGAGTATTTATATGAGATCAACAAAATGGATGTTGAAAAGTGTCTTGGTTCTTGGTGCAGCCCTTACTTTGGTAGCGTGTGGTGCTAAAGAAGAAGCAGCAACAACAGCTTCTTCTGCTGAAACTGCAGCTTCTGAAGCAACTGCAACAGCAACTTGGAAAGATGGTACTTACAAAGCTGAGTCTGATTTCGATGAGCGCGGTTGGAAGTTTGTACATGAAATTACTATCAAAGATGGTAAAATCACTGCTTCAACAGCTGACTATGAAAATGCTGACGGTGCTTTGAAGTCTGAAGACGAAGAGTACAACAAAAACATGGAAGCAAAATCAGGTATCTCATCTAAAGATGCAACTGACAAGCTTGACGAAGAACTTCTTGCAGCTCAAAGCGCAGATGTAGAAGTTGTATCTGGTGCGACTAATACTTCTGAAAACTTCAAGAAATCAGTTGAAGAGCTCTTGAAAGCTGCTGAAGAAGGAAATACTGAAACAGTAAAATTGACATTTGAATAATCTATTCAAAAACAAGAGGGAAACACGGTAGCCAGCCTACTGTGTTTTCTGTTTAGAGAGGATAATCTATGAAAAAAGCGCTAAGATGGCTCTGTTTGAGTCTTGTGCTGATTCTATTAGTCGCTTGTGGCAAGAAAGAAGAGGCTCTGCCTGTCATCAAAAGTCCCTTGACCCGTAGCGAAAGTCTGCTCCACACCGTGGTCCAGCTCAGTATCTACCATGAAGGTCAGGAAGAGGTCATGGATCGGGCTGTTGCCTATATCAAGGAAATGGAAGGTCTACTATCAACCAACCTTGAGGGATCAGATGTCTACCGTATCAATCAAGCGGCTGGGAAAGAGCCGGTTGTCGTTGATGAGAGGACCTTTGAGGTTCTGGAAACTGCTCTTGAGATGGGCAAGGAAAGCGACGGCCTCTTTGATGTATCTATTGGTGCCGTCAGCAATCTCTGGAAAATTGGAGATCCAGATGCCCGTAAGCCTTCGGACGAGGAAATCAAAGCAGCTCTGCCATTTATTGACTATAAAAAGATCCAGCTAGACAAGGAGAAAAAGACAGTCTTTATTGAGGAGGGGATGACCCTGGAGCTGGGGGCTATTTCCAAGGGCTATATCGCCGATAAAGTACGGGAACTCTTTGCCAGCAAAGCTATCACGACGGCTATCATCAATCTGGGTGGTAACGTAGTGGTTATGGGGGATTCGCCTTCTAGTCAAGATGGCTGGAATGTCGGCGTGCAAGACCCTGATGAAGTTCGTGGAGCTACCGTAGGCTCTGTCCCTGGCACTCACGATTCTGTCGTGACGTCCGGCATCTATGAGCGCTATGTCGAGGTGGATGGGCTCAAATACCACCATATCCTTGATCCCAAGACCGGTTATCCTGTGGAAAATGACATCTCTGGTGTTACAGTCTTTTCGCAATCGTCTATGCAGGGTGATGCCCTATCGACAACCCTCTTCCTTTTAGGAGTGGAAAAGGGGCTTGATTTTATCAATCAACAGGAAGGTGTCGAGGCTGTTTTCATTGATAAAGACCAGGGAGTTCATGTCAGCGATGGTTTAAAAGATTCATTTGAACTAAGCAACGAGGAGTATCATCTTGTCAACTAATAGTAAAAAAGGGCTAACCTTGCCCGTATTCCTAGAATTTGTAGAGCTCAAAACCAAGGTTGCCAGTGTCTTTCCTATGACCATCGGCATTCTTTGGGCTTTCTACCGCTACCAGACCTTCAATTGGCTCAACACCCTGCTCTTTGTCCTGGCTGTCCTTAGCTTTGACATGTGCACAACTGCTATTAACAACAGCATGGATTTTCACAAGGCCAAGGACGAGGTCTATCGTCAAGAGAGCAATGTTATCGGAAAGTTTGCCCTTGATTTCAAGCAGATGATTGGCATCGTCCTCGGTCTGCTGGTCTTTTCAAGCCTGGTTTCCCTTATCTTAGTTTGGCAGACCAGCTGGTTGCTCTGGCCTATGGGGGCTGTTTGTTTTTTGATTGGGATTTTCTACACCTTCGGTCCCATTCCGCTTTCCCGCATGCCGCTGGGCGAGGTGTTTTCTGGAGTGACCATGGGGTTGGGGATTTTCTTCCTAGCTGTCTTTATCCAGGCGCCTGACAGTCTTCTACTTGCTCGTTTGGATGGGCAATGGCTGAGCTTGCAAGTTGATTGGATTAAGGTTTTGGAAATTCTCTTCATGTCCTTGCCCTTGGTGACCTTGATTGCCAATATCATGCTGGCCAATAACACCTGCGACCTGGAAGAGGATATCCGCAACCACCGCTATACCTTGGTCTATTATATCGGAAAGAAACATGCGCTCCAACTTTATTTTACTCTTGCTAGTCTGCCCTGGTTGCTCTGGTTGATTTATTGCCTGACAGGATTTTTGCCAATCTGGGCCTTGCTCGGGCTACTTGGAATCATTCCTGCCTACAAGAGTTTAAAGAGATTCCTGAAAAAGCAGGTGAAGGGAGAAACCTTTATCGAAGCTGTGAAAAGCTTTGTCCTCTTTGCAGCTATCTATGTCTTGTTTTTAGTAGTAGCCATTATCTTTTGGAGCTGGAAATAGTAAATGATAGAATCAGTCTTCGGGCTGATTCTTTTCTGCTTTTATATGCTATACTAGAAGAGAATTGAGGTGGATGGAATGTCACGAACACAAGAAGAACGCTTGATAGAACTATATGAAAAGGGAGTGCTAACCAAGGCAGAAGCACGGGCTCTGTTTCTGGAATTAGACCAACAGCCGGAATTTCTCTTGGAGGATGAAAAAGTTAAATTGAGCTTTAGTCTGCCCAATCTCAAGGTGTTTTCTTCCAATAAGCGCAAGCAAGAATATAGCTTTGACGGAATCGAATCTCTTTTTCTCAATATCCTAGCAGGGCGTTTGACCGTGACCCAATCCAAGACGGACCAGGTGGGCCTTGAGATTATCTATCAAGAAAATGCACCTGAGGAAAAACTCCCCCAGCTCTATGTGGAGAAAAAGGGTCTCTATTTTTCTAGTAGTCTGCCCTGCAAACTGACTATTAGCTTGCCTCAGCGCTGGATGTCGGTCTTTGACCTGGACCTGGGTCAGGCAGATGCCCGCTTGGATTACCTGCCTTTTGAAGACATCTCCATCCGAAGTTCGAAGGATAAAAAACAACAGGATATCCGTTTGAACACGTGTGGTGGTTATGCCCAACATCTCTATGTCCAGCTGGATCAAGCACCCTTGATATTGCAGGCTGGAAAGGGGCAAGGAATTCAAGGAAAAATTGAATCGGAGACTGGACAAATTCGAGTCAATCGCCGGAAAAAAATCAGTCCCTACCGATTTGAGAAATCAGGCGATGATGTGCTCTATATCCGTGCTCAGACTGGTCAAAGTGCCTTTTATGTGAAAGGAATAAAAGATGTCGATTGAATTATATAAATGCAAACAGGGAAAAGTCTTAGCTGGTGTACTGGCTGGCCTAGCCCACAAGCTGGGCTGGGAAGTCTGGCTGGTTCGTGGCTTATTCTTAGCCAGTCTATTGATCGGTAGAGCTTCCTTGCTAACCTTGGTCCTCTATATAGCAGGTGCCTATTTTCTTCCCTACAAGGAAGAGCAGGATGCTGAGCGTTATGGAATGGGCCCACGAAAAATCAAGGATGCTGAAAAAATTCGGAAAAACTGGTTTTAAGAACAGAGTTTGGGAGCTTTCTTCCAAACTTTTTCTTATTTGTTACCAATTAGTGTTGCTTATGGTATAATATACTGAGAACCGTATTCACAGCTCGGTACCTGAGATAAGGCTTGTTTTTCTCGAAATACAGTCGGTATTGTAGCAAAAACGGCTTTGATGTGAGAAAACGATTTCTTATTTAAAGGTACCGTACTTGTGGATACAATTTCAGAAGCGAAAGAGAGGGAATGCATGACAGTATATGTAAAAGATTTGGTAGATAATCTGCGGATTGAGCCTGCGTATAGTACAGAAGAGTTGTTGCGCAAGGAAATTACAACAGCTGATATTACGCGTCCAGGCTTGGAGATGACGGGCTATTTTGACTATTACGCTCCAGAGCGGATTCAGCTCATGGGGATGAAAGAGTGGTCTTATATGATGGCCATGACAGCCCATAACCGCTATCAGGTCCTATCGCAGATGTTTCAGCCGGAAACGCCGGTGATTATCGTAGCCCGTGATTTGGAAATTCCTGAGGAGATGTACAAGGCGGCCAAGGAAAAGAAAATTGCGATCTGCCGTAGCAAGACAGCGACCAGTCGTTTGTCTGGGGAATTATCTTCTTTCCTAGATAGTCGTTTGGCCCAACGGACCAGTGTTCACGGAGTTCTCATGGATATTTATGGCATGGGTGTTCTCATCCAGGGAGATTCTGGTATCGGTAAGAGTGAAACTGGTTTGGAATTGGTTAAGCGTGGTCATCGCCTGGTAGCGGATGACCGTGTGGATATTTTTGCTAAGGATGATGTGACTCTGTGGGGTGAGCCAGCAGAAATTCTGCGCCACCTATTGGAAATCCGTGGGGTCGGTATCATTGATATTATGAGTCTCTATGGTGCGAGTGCCGTTAAGGATTCATCAGAGGTTCAGTTGGCGGTTTATCTGGAAAATTATGAAACAGGCAAGGTCTTTGACCGTCTGGGCAATTCAGGCGACACCATCGAGATTGCAGGTGTTGAAATTCCGCAAATCCGTATCCCTGTCAAAACTGGTCGAAACATCTCTGTCGTGATTGAAGCAGCTGCTATGAACTACCGTGCCAAGCAGATGGGCTTTGATGCGACCAAGATGTTTGAAGAACGCTTGACCAACTTGATCGAAACAAACAAGGAAGAGGTCTAGTATGGGGCCAATTGCTATTCAATTAGGGCCTCTGGAGATCCGCTGGTATGCAATCTGTATTTTGACAGGCTTGATTCTAGGTGTGTATTTGGCATCGAAAGAGGCACCTAGAAAGAAAATTTCTTCAGATGATATCCTGGATTTTATCCTCTGGGCTTTTCCTATTTCAATCATTGGGGCTCGCATTTACTATGTCGTCTTTTCCTGGGACCAGTATAAGGACAACTTGCTGGATGTCATTGCCATTTGGAATGGTGGGATTGCTATCTATGGTGGTCTGATAACTGGTGCCTTGGTCCTCTATTTCTTTACCAGATACCGGTTTATCGAGACCCTGGACTTCCTGGATGTGGTAGCACCATCGGTTATGCTGGCACAGGCTATTGGCCGCTGGGGCAATTTCTTTAACCAGGAGGCCTATGGTGCAGAGGTAGCCAACTTGGACTACCTACCAAGCTTTATCCGAGACCAGATGTTTATCGATGGTGCCTATCGCCAGCCGACCTTCCTCTTTGAATCTGTCTGGAATATCCTTGGTTTTGCTCTCATCTGTGTCTTGCGCAGAAGACCGAAATTCCTCAAGCAGGGAGAAATCACCGCCTTTTACCTGATTTGGTATGGCTGCGGTCGTCTCTTGATTGAAGGCATGCGGACAGATAGTCTCATGTTCTTTGGCATTCGAGTGTCCCAATGGCTGTCGGGACTACTTATCCTAGTCGGTATCAGCATGGTCCTGGTGCGGAGAAGAAAATCCACAGTTCCCTATTATCAATCCTAAAAAGGAGAATATATGTTAATCGAAATTTCAGTATTGATCATTGCCTTGTCCATTGCGGCAGTGGCTATCTACCTGGTCCTGCTCCTGCAAAAAGTCGGCAAGGTGACAGATGAGGCCCAGCAAACCATTAAGGTCTTGACCAGTGATGTCAATGTGACCCTCTTTCAGGCCAATGAAATCCTAGCCAAGACCAATGTCCTGGTCGACGATGTCAATGGCAAGGTGTCAACTCTCGACCCGCTCTTTGTGGCAGTGGCAGACTTGTCGACTTCAGTGTCCGACCTCAATGCCTCGGCGCGTGATTTGACAGTCAAGGCCAAGTCAGCGGGCAAATCAACGGCTAAAGCAGGCGGAGCCCTCTCTGCCCTTACAACAGTATCATCTCTCTTAGGAAAGAAAGGAGCAAAAAATGGTAAAAAAATCTAGTATCGTCACAAGCCTCTTGCTGGGTGCAGCAGGTGGAGCGGCAGCAGCAGCTTTTCTGGCCACCAAAACAGGGAAGGCAGTAAAGGATAAGGTGATTTCTTTTGCTAATGACTACAAGGAAAACCATGAAGAAATCAATGCCGACATAGTCTCTAAGGCTCAGGATTTGGGCAAGCAAGCCACGGATAAATTTACAGAGGTCAAGTCTCAACTGGAAACAGGTGAATTGACGGTCGAGGACCTGGTGCAGACAGGCAAAGAGAAGTCTAAGGATTTGTTTGAATCAATCAAGTCTAAGACAGTCCATGCGCCAACAGTTGATGAAGAAGATGTCGAAGATGCAGTGATTGTGTCTGAAGATATTGAAATGGACATTGCGGACGTCGTAATAGAATCAGTTGTCGAAGCAGTTGAAGAAGACCAGACTTCGGAAACAGAACTCTAATCATAACATGAAAAATTGGGTAGAGCAGTCTATCCAATTTTTTTGTATAGGTTGAAGGTAACCGCCCAATAACAAGGTATCTATCTACTCACTCCCTCCTCCAGTATACTGTTAGAAAAACAAAACTGGAGGA